>NZ_OY284435.1 GCF_958304185.1 uncultured Erythrobacter sp. | reverse complement strand
CGCAGGATCAGGCGCTGGCGGTGGCGCGCGAACGGCTCGCCGCGCAGGCCGCCGATCACGCTGGCTGGCAGGCGCGCTCCTCCGATGCCGAGCGCCGCATGGCCGAGACCACCCGCCGCCTCGCCGAAATCGCCGAGGACCACGCCGTCCACGCGGCCAAGCCCTCAGCGCTCACCGCCGAAATCGAAGCGGGCGAGGAAGCGCGCACCCGGATCACCGCCGATCTCGCCGCTGCCGAGGCCGTGATGCGCGAGGCCGAAGCCCGCCAGCGTACCGCCGACATGGCGCTCGCCGCGCGGACCGAGACCCTCGCCCAAGCCCGCGAAAGCCGCGCCAGCCTCGCCGCGCGGGCCGAGAACGAAGAACTGCGCCGCGCCGAAATGGCGCGCATCTCGGGCGAGCGCTTCCAATGCCCGCCGCCTTTGCTGGGCGAACGTTTCGGCTTCGCGGAGGGCGATCTCGCCCCCGCTGCGGACGAGTCCGCCGAACTGGAAAAGCTGATGGCCGCGCGCGAACGCATCGGGCCGGTCAACCTCGTCGCTGCCGACGAACTCGCCCGGATCGAGACCGAGCACGGCACCAGCGCCGAAGAACAGGCGGAATTGGTCGAAGCCATCGCCCGGTTGCGCGGCTCAATCGGCAGCCTCAACCGCGAGGGCCGCGAGCGGCTGCGCGCCGCGTTCGAGGAGGTCGACGGGCATTTCCGCGTGCTGTTCACCCGCCTATTCGAAGGCGGAGCGGCTCATCTCGCGCTGATCGACAGCGACGATCCGCTGGAGGCTGGCCTCGAAATCTACGCCCAGCCGCCCGGCAAGCGGTTGCAATCGCTGTCCCTGCTGTCCGGCGGCGAGCAGGCGCTGACCGCCACGGCGCTGATCTTCGCGCTGTTCCTCACCAACCCCGCGCCGATCTGCGTCCTCGACGAAGTCGATGCGCCGCTCGATGACGCCAATGTCGAACGCTTCTGCGATCTGCTCGATTCGATGGTGCGCGCTGCCACCACCCGCTACCTGATCGTCACCCACAACGCGGTGACGATGAGCCGGATGCACCGCCTGTTCGGGGTGACGATGGCGGAAAAGGGCGTCTCGCGCCTCGTCAGCGTGGATCTGGGAGAGGCCGCGCTGCTGGCGGCGGAGTAGGGCTTACGCCCCGAGTGCAGCCGCCAACCGAGCACGGATCGACTTCAAAGCCGCGATGGTTTCGCCCATGTCTGGATTTTCGGTCACCATGAGCCGAACGCCCGGTCCGCCATCAGGATCGCCATCGACCCGGCGATCACCGCTGCGGCGGTCATCTGTGCGGCGGTCGAGATCGGATTTGCCCGCCGACCGCAGCACCGCTTCAGCGCCCTTGAGGGTATAGCCTTCGCGGTTGACCAGCCGGTCGATCGTTTCAACCAGCGCGACATCAGTGGGGCGGTAATAGCGCCGCCCGCCGCTGCGTTTCAGCGGCTTGAGCAGCGGGAATTGCGCTTCCCAATAGCGTAGCACGTGAGGTTTGATGCCCAGCGCCTCGCTGACTTCGCCGATCGTGCGCAGTGCGCTATCGTCCTTCCCGTCGTCGAAAGCGGTCATCAAACCTCACCTGTTCGCATAATTCCTTGGCCCGTTAGCCTTTGGAAATGCGTTCCTTAAGCAGCTGGCTCGCACGGAAAGTCATGACCCGGCGCGGCGTGATCGGCACTTCGATCCCGGTCTTGGGATTGCGGCCGATCCGCTCATTCTTGTCACGCAGCACGAAGCTGCCAAAGCCTGAAATCTTGACGTTCTCGCCCCGCGAGAGCGCATCGCTCATCTTGTCGAGGATCGCTTCAACCATATCAAGCGACTCAGCCCGGCTGAATCCCATTTTGCGGTTGATGGTCTCCGCCAGATCGGCGCGAGTCAAAGTGCCAACGGAACGCATCATGCGTATTCTCCTTCGCGGCGCGACCCGAAAGAAGGCGTGCAGCTTACAAATTTTGTGCGTTTTTGCAATGCGATGCCGGACGTAATGTTGAGTTTTCAGCAATTGTGTTAGCGAACGGGACAGTGTGTGCCCGCGCAGCTCACATCCGGATCAGGCTTGCCCCCCAGGTAAAGCCGCCGCCCATCGCTTCGAGCATCACCAGATCGCCCGCCTTGATCCGCCCATCCTTGCGCGCGACATCCAGCGCAAGCGGCACGGATGCGGCCGAGGTGTTGGCGTGGCGGTCGACAGTGATGACCACCTTGTCGGGCGAAATGCCGAGCTTTTTCGCCGTCGCATCAAGGATGCGGGCATTGGCCTGATGCGGCACCACCCAGTCGATCGCGTCGACAGAAACACCGGCGTCCTCAATGACTTCCCTTAGCACAGCGGCCAGGTTTACCACAGCGTGGCGGAACACTTCGGGGCCTCTCATGCGGACATGGCCTACGGTCTGCGTGGTCGAAGGCCCGCCGTCGACATAGAGCAGGTCGTGCTGCGCGCCGTCAGCATGGAGCCGGCTGCACAGGATCCCGGGCGCATCCTTGCCCGCATTTTCGGCGCTGGGCGCTTCGAGCACCACGGCCCCTGCCCCATCACCAAACAGCACGCAGGTGGTGCGGTCTTCCCAATCGAGGATACGGCTGAAGGTTTCCGCACCGATCACCAGCGCGCGCTTGGCCATGCCGGTCTTGAGCAGCGAATCGGCGACGCTCAACGCATAGAGAAAGCCCGAACAGACGGCGGCGACATCGAAGGCGATCCCGCCATTGCAGCCGAGCGCATCCTGCACCTTGGTGGCGGTGGCGGGGAAGGTGTTGTCAGGCGTCGCGGTGGCGAGCACGATCAGGTCGATGCTGCTCGCATCCACGCCCGCATCGGCCAGCGCCGCGCGAGCGGCGGCGGTTGCCAGCGTGGCGGTGGTCTCGTCGGGTCCGGCAACATGGCGCTGGCGGATGCCGGTGCGCGCGATGATCCATTCGTCCGAGGTGTCGACTCGCTCAGCGAGTTCGGCATTGGTCACCACCCTGCGCGGCAGTGCCGAACCCGTTCCGAGGATCCGTGAACCGTTCACGCAGGGGTCTCGCTGTCCTTGGACGCGGCACCGCGGCCGTTCTTGCGCAGGGTTTCTTCGCCCAGTTGCGACAGGTCATGCGCGATCCGCTCGGTCAGTTTGTTTTCAAGCAGGCGCGCGGTCACCGCCACCGCATGGGCCACGCCCTTGGCCGTCGCGCTGCCGTGGCTCTTCACCACCACACCATTAAGGCCGAGGAATACCGCACCATTGTGGTTGTTGGGATCGAGGTGATGCTTCAGCAGCTCGGTCGCCGGGCGCGAGACCAGAAAGCCGATCTTGGAACGCAGCGAGGACGTGAAAGCCTGGCGAAGCAGATCGGTGACGAAACGTGCCGAACCCTCAATCGCCTTCAGCGCGATATTGCCCGAAAAACCGTCGGTCACGACCACGTGGGTTTCGCCGCGGTTGATCTTGTCGCTCTCGACAAAGCCGTCGAATTGCAGCGCCAGCGTCCCGCCCAGTGAAGCGGCGGTCAGCATCGCGGCGGCATCGCGCAGTTCTTCGGTGCCCTTGATCTCTTCAGTGCCGATGTTGAGCAGCCGGACGACCGGCTTTTCAAAGCCGGTGACGATCCGCGAATAGGCTGCGCCCATCACCGCATATTGTACGAGGTTGCGGGCGTCCGCTTCGGTGTTGGCGCCCAGATCGAGCATCACCACGTCATGCGCCTGCAAGGTCGGCATGATCGCGGCGAGCGCGGGGCGATCGATCCCCGGCATGGTGCGCAGCGCGAGCTTGCTCATCGCCATCAGCGCGCCGGTATTGCCTGCGCTGACCGCAGCGCCGGCATCGCCGGTCTTCACCGCATTGACCGCAAGGCCCATGCTGGTGGTCTTGGCGCGGCGAATCGCTTTGCTGGGCAGCTCGTCGCCGCCCACCACATCATTGCAATGGAGGATTTCGGAGGCCGCCCGCAGATTGGGGTGGTTTTCCAGCGCCGCTTCGATCCGCTGGCTGTCACCAACCAAGAGGAAATGGAAGCCGTCATGATCGCGGCGGGCGAGCGCCGCACCTTCGATCATCACGCGCACGCCTTCATCACCCCCCATCGCATCGATAGCGATACGCGGGAGGCTCATGATGCGTTACTCCGGTCTATGGTTTGAGCCACCGGCGATCAGCCGACGGCGACGACCTGACGCCCGTTGTAGTGGCCGCAGTGGCCGCAGATGTTGTGCGGGCGCTTCAGCTCACCGCAGTTGCCGCATTCATGGAATGCTTCAACCTTGAGTGCGTCGTGCGAACGACGCATGCCGCGACGGGAAGGCGATACTTTTCTCTTGGGGACAGCCATGGTGGCACCAATTCCTCAAATAATACGTGTGTTCGCGCCACCGGCGCCATGATTCTCGAAGGCCGCCCTTAGGGCAAGGAGGTCGCCCGCACAAGCATCAGCACGTGCGCGCATTCCTTGGCCAGCAGTGGCGGGAAGGCGCGCGCTATAGCGGAAAAATCGCACGTTGCAACCCGCGCTGGTGCGCCCTAGCACCGTGATCACATCATCGAGGGGATCTCAACATGACCGTGCTACCCGTAACGCTCGCCGCAGCGGCCGCCGCTGCTGTGCTCAACATCTGGCTGGGGATTCGCATCGGCGCCCTTCGCACCGCGCTCCAGATCAGCGTCGGCGACGGTGGGAGCGAGGCGCTGCAACGCCGGATGCGGGCGCAGTTGAACTATGTCGAGAACACCGGCTTCGTGCTGGTGCTGATCGCCGCCATCGAGCTGGCGGGCCGGGGCAGCTGGTGGCTGGCATACGTTGCGGCGGCCTATTTCCTGGGCCGGATCGCGCATGGCTTCGGTATGGACGGCGGCAAGGCGCAAGTTGGCCGGATGATCGGCACGCTCACGACGATGCTGGTGCAGCTTGGGCTGGCGGTGGTCGCCGTGCTGATTGCGGCGGGGGTGATGTAGGCCTCTCCCTTGGGAGAGGGGGACCGCGCCGCGCCAGCGGCGGGGTGGAGTGGCACTTGCAGATGATCCGGAGGATCGGGGTCTTCGAAAGCGGCGCGTGCCCCTCCACCATGCTGCGCATGGTCCCCCTCCCCGGTTCGGGGAGGATCAACTCAGCGCGTAGTCGCTCACAAACGCATTGGTCTTCCGCTCGCGCCCAAAGGTGCTCGTCGGGCCGTGGCCGGGGATGAACATCACGTCCTCGCCAAGCGGCCAGAGGCGCTGGGTGATCGAATCGATCAGATCCTGATGATTGCCGCGCGGGAAGTCCGTGCGGCCGATCGAGCCCTGGAACAGCACATCACCGACGATCGCGAAGCGGCTGGGTTCGTGAAAGAACACCACATGGCCGGGGGTGTGGCCGGGGCAGTGAATGACGTCGAGCGTCAACCCCCCCACCGTCACCGTATCGCCGTGATGGAGCCAACGGGTCGGCGTGAAGCTCTTTGCGACCATCCCCCAGCGCGGGCCGTCATCGTCCAATTGGTCGATCCAGAAGCGGTCATCCTCGTGCGGGCCTTCGATGTCGAGGCCCAGCTCCTCCGCCAGCATCCCCGCCTGCCCGCAATGGTCGAGATGCCCGTGAGTGACGAGGATCTTCTCCAGCGTGACGCCCGCCTTGGCGACGCCTTCCTTAAGCTTATCCAGATCCCCGCCCGGATCGACCAGCGCGCCTTTCATGGTGGCAGTGCACCAGACCAGCGAGCAGTTCTGCTGGAGCGGCGTCACCGGAATGATCGCGGCGCGCATGGGAGGGAGCGGCTTGGGAGTGTCGGTCATGGGTGAGGGGATGGCGAGAGCCAGAGCCAATTGCAAGACCCGCCTATTTCCCCGCCCCGGGCCTGACCCGGGGCCCCGCTCTTTTCAGGGGCCGCAGAACAAGCGCGGCCCCGGATCAAGTCCGGGGCGGGGTGACATTGGTGAGTGACATCACACCCGCCCCCCTTTCCACACAACCCGCCCGACAATCACCACCTCATCCGCCGCCACCTCCACCGGCGGGTAAGCGAAGTTCTGTGAGAGCAGCACCACCCGCCCCGGGCCGGCGCTCGCCACGCGCTTCACCATCAGGGTCTCGCCCAGCCGCACCACATGGATGCCATCGCGGAACGGGAGCGGGCTGCAATCGATCAGGATTTCGTCGCCATCATTCAGCAGCGGCTCCATCGAGTCCCCCTCCACTCGGATCGCGGATAGCTGCGACCGGGCGAGGCCCTGCTCCTCCAACCAGCGGCGCGAGAAACGGAAGGTGTCGAACGCGGCCTCCCCGCCCGCCACCCGGCCCGGCCCGGCCGAAGCGCCGAGATCGAGCCGGGGCACCTCGCGCCAGTCGCCAGTCTCGCGCCGCTTAGAGGCATTCACGTAGGAATTTTCCTGCGCCTCGCGCAATTCCCCCTCCCCGATACCGAGGAAGCGAGCCAGCGTCGCGCGGTCCTGCTCCTCCAGCTTGCGCGGACTGCCTTTGCGAATAAATTGCTGAAGATAGCTCGGGTTACGCCCGAGCAGCTCGGACAGAGCCGCCAAGCTCACCCCCCTCGCCTGCGACAATTCAAGCAGCCGCGCACGCGGGCCAGTGATGGCGTCACGGGTATTCTGTTGGATTTTCTGCATGACAGCTTCCTACATGAAGGATTTTTCCTAGACAAGTAGGAAATCGAGTGGAACAAATATGGAACACCGGACGAATCGCCCGGTGAATGCCAACCCAAACAGCACTTTAAAGGGACGCAAAACCATGCTGCTTCGGACCATCGAAATCTTCCTACGGACCCATGCCATGCCCGCCACCAAGTTCGGGCGGCTTGCTGCCCATGACCCGCGCTTCGTCCTCGATCTGCGGATGGGGCGCATCCCCCGTCCCGATACCGAACTGCGCATCCGCGCCTGGATGCAAGGCTACGCCCACCGCGCGGCCGCTTGCACGCGGGAGGCCGCATGATGCTGACCGAATCCTTGCGCGATCCCTTCGCGCACATCTTCGCCGACCTTGAAGCCATTGAGGTCAAATCAGTCGCCACCCTGCGCCCGCGCCGCACGCTGGCTGATCGGGTGCGCGCAGCGCTGATGGCGCTCACGGGCGGAAGCGGCACAGTGCTCTCCCATACCGAGACGGCCTGGGCCTCGATCACCTTCTCGGGCACGCGTCATGTGGTGGTGCTGGAGTTCTGCGGGCCGGATGCCGTCGCGGCCGGCGAGGCGTTGATCGAGCGCCTGCCCGATCACGAATTTGCGATTACCCGCCAACTGGTCGCCGATGCGACAATCAGCGCGGTCGATCACCGCTTCGGCGCGATGGAGCGGTTGGAGGTGACGGCGGTGTTGCTGCTGCTGGAGGAGGGGTGAGGTTGACCTCCCCCCCCCGCAATAGCGAAAGTGTCAACTTCGTTTTTGGAGTTCAAATAATTGATTTAATTGACGATAATCAAAAGTTCGCCCCTTGACACGCTGTCAACTTTGTCAACTTCATCTGCGCCGGATCACCAGGTTCCGGATCTCGCTCATGTCCTCCATCGCGAACCGCACGCCTTCGCGGCCAAGCCCTGAATCCTTCACCCCGCCATAGGGCATATTGTCGACCCGGTAGCTCGGCACATCATTGATCACCACGCCGCCAACCTCCAGCCGGTCCCAAGCGTCGAACATCTGGAACAGGTCACGGGTGAAGATGCCTGCTTGCAGCCCGAACTTCGAATTGTTCACCTCCTCCAGCGCTTCATCGAAATGCGTGAAGCGTTGGAGGATGGCGAGCGGGCCGAAGGCTTCCTCGTTCTTCGCTTTCGCATCATCGGGCACGCCTTCGAGCAGCGTCGCCTTCAGCATATTGCCGCGCGACAATCCCCCTCCGCACAACAGGGTCGCACCCGCTGCCACGGCCTCGTCGATCCAACCCTTAAGGCGCTTGGCCTCGCCGTCAGAGATCATCGGGCCGATGAAGGTGTCGCGGTCTTTGGGGTCACCCGCGACAAGGGTTTTGGCCTTGGTGACCAGCATCGTCTTGAAGCTATCGTAAACGTCATCGTGAATCAGGATGCGCTGCACCCCGATGCAGGACTGGCCCGACTGGTAGAAAGCGCCGAAGATCACCCGTTCCAGCGCGTCAGAAAGGTCAGCATCCTTGTCGATGATCACCGCAGCATTGCCGCCGAGTTCCAGCACCACCTTCTTCTTGCCCGCCTTGGCTTTGAGGTCCCAGCCCACGCCGGGTGATCCGGTGAAGGAGAGCAGTTTGAGCCGATCATCTTGCGTGAACATATCCGCGCCGTCACGGCTGGCCGGGAGAATGCTGAACGCGCCTTCGGGCAGCACATCACATTCCGCAAGCACCTCGCCCATGATGATCGCACCCAGCGGAGTCTTCGACGCAGGCTTCATCACGAAGGGACAACCCACCGCGATGGCAGGCGCGATCTTGTGCGCGGCGAGGTTCAGCGGGAAATTGAACGGCGAGATGAAGCTGCACGGCCCGATCGGGACGCGCTTCCACATGCCCATATAGCCTTTCGCCCGCGCCGAAATGTCGAGCGGCTGGACTTCGCCGTAGTTGCGCACCGACTCCTCGGCAGCGATGCGGAAGGTGTCGATCAGGCGAGTGACTTCGCCTTCGGCATCCTTGATCGGCTTGCCCGCCTCGACGCACAGCGCATAGGCGAGTTCGTCGAACCGCTCCTTGAACCGCGCGACGCAGTGCATCAGCACGTTCTGCTTCTCGAAGCTGGCGAGCCGCGCCATCGGTTCCGCCGCGCGCACGGCTCCGGCAATGGCCTCCTCGATCACATCAGGAGTGGCCAGGGCGGTGCGGAAGGCGACCTCGCCGGTGTATTTGTCGGTCACCGCGAGATCGGTGTTGGGCTGCACCGGTTTGTTGTTGAGGTAGAGCGGGTAGGTCGATTTGAGCTGGGGCATTTTCATCCTCCGTTCGGGCTGAGCCTGTCGAAGCCCTGCCCTTCTTCGTTCGCGCGGGACCAGAAGAAGTACGGCCCTTCGACAAGCTCAGGGCGAACGGAATTCGTGTTACAATTCCTTGCTCAGCCGCTTGATATCGTGGTTCAGGATCTGATCGTTCTCAGTGTAGTCAACCGGGCAATCGATCAGATGCACTCCCGGTGTGCTGAGACAATGGGCCAACAGGTCGGTGAGGTGCTCGGACGATGTCACCCGGTGCCCGATGGCGCCATAGCTTTCGGCGTATTTCACGAAGTCGGGATTGCCATAGGTCAGGCCGAAGTCGGCAAAGCCCATATTGGCCTGCTTCCAGCGGATCATCCCATAGGCATCATCGCGCAGGATCAGTACGGTGAGGTTGAGGCCGAGCCGCACCGCAGTTTCCATCTCCTGCGAGTTCATCATGAACCCGCCATCGCCGCAGATCGCCATGACCTTGCGATCCGGATAGAGCATCGAAGACATCATCGCCGAGGGCAGCCCAGCGCCCATCGTCGCCAGTGCATTGTCGAGCAGCACGGTGTTGGGCAGATACGCGCTGTAGCCGCGCGCGAACCAGATCTTGTATACCCCGTTGTCGAGGCAGATGATCCCGTCCTCGGGCATCGCCTCGCGCACCTGCTGCACGAGATGCGGCGGGAAGATCGGGAAGCGCGTGTCGGCGGCGAGCGGCGCGGTGTGGGCGACTTCGGCCGCGCGATATTCCAGCATCCGGCGGAAGTCCCAGCGGCCTTGCGGCACGATGTCTTCCTTGATCTGCCAAATCGCGTTGGCGATGTCGCCGATCACCTCGATCTGCGGGAAATAGACCGGATCGACCTCGGCCGTGCGGGTGGAAAGGTGGATCACGGTCGGCCCGCCCGCCTGCATGAAGAACGGGGGCTTTTCGATCACGTCGTGGCCGATATTGACGATGCAATCCGCGTCCTGGATCGCGCGGTGGACGAAGTCTCCGGCGGACAGCGCCGCGCAGCCCAAGAACAGCGGGTGGCGTTCATCGACCACGCCCTTGCCCATCTGGGTGGTGACGAAAGGAATGCCGGTCTTGTCGATTAGTTGGCGCAGCATCCGCCCGGTCATCTTGCGGTTCGCGCCCGCACCAATGACCAGGATCGGCGCCTTCGCCCCCTCAATCGCCAGCACGGCCTGACGCACGGCCTTTTCCTCTGCCGAGGGACGCCGGGCGAGGCTGGCTGGGATCGGCTGGCTGGCGGTGTGTTCCTCAGCGATGTCTTCGGGGAATTCGAGGTGGACGGCGCCGGGCTTTTCTTCCTCGGCCAGTCGGATCGCCTCGCGCACGCGGCTGGGGATGTTGTCGGCGCTGGCGAGCTGGTGGGCGTATTTGGTGATCGGCCCCATCATCGCGACCACGTCGAGGATCTGGAACCGGCCCTGCTTCGATTTCTTGATCGGCTTCTGCCCGGTGATCGCCAGCGTCGGCATCCCGCCGAGCTGCGAATAGGCAACCGCCGTCACCATGTTGGTCGCCCCCGGCCCCAGCGTGGCGAGGAACACGCCGGTCTTGCCGGTGTGCCGCCCATAGGTGGCGGCCATGAAGCCAGCGCCTTGCTCATGGCGGGTGAGGATCAGCTTGATTGTGTCGGACTTGGAGAGACTCTCGAGGAAATCGAGGTTTTCCTCTCCCGGCACGCCGAAGATGTACTCGACGCCCTCGGCCTCAAGACACTTGATGAACAGGTCCGAAGCCTTCTGTGTGTCGCTCATGCTCGCAAATCCCCCCTTTGCTGCGATCAGCCCCCAAGCCAGTTAGCGTGCGTCTGTGACTGCTGCGTGATGGCGCAACAACCGCAACAGGTATTGCAGAAAAGCGCCAAAGCGCACAGCAGCAATGTCGGGTGGCGGCGATCAGTAACCGAGGCGCGGATCGAACACCGGGGCGACCGGCTCCCCGCGCAGATATTTGCCGAGATTGTCGAGGAAACGGTCGCCGCTGCGCAGGAACATCTGCGATTGCGCACGGCCCGACAGGTGCATGGAGATATGCGCGTTGTCGAGACCCCACAGCGGGTGCTCGGCCGGCAGCGGCTCGGGCGTTGTCACATCGAGGAACGCCCCGCCGATGGCTTTCTTTTCAAGCGCTTCGACCAGCGCTAGCTGATCGATCACACTGCCGCGAGCGATGTTGACGATGACGGCATCGGACTTCATCGCCGCCAGCTCTTCTGCGCCGATCATGCCTTCGGTTTCCGGCGTGGCGGGGACCGCGAGGATGATCCAGTCGAACTCACTGAGCCGCGCGCGCCATTCATCGGGCCCGAGTGTGTTTTCGCCCGCGCTCCGGCGCACCACAGAGACATCGACATCGAAAGCGGCCAAGCGCGGCTCGATCAGCTTGCCGATTGCGCCATAGCCCAGCAGCAGCGCCTTTGATCCGGCCAATTCGCGCTTGCCGGGCGAATCGAGCAGCCACTCGCGCCGCTCCTGCGCGCGCACCACGTCGCGGTAGCCTTTGGCGATATTGAGCATCCCCATCACCACATATTCGGCGATGGTGATGGCATTGATACCGGCCCCGTTGGTGACAGTGATCCCACGCTCGATCAGCACGTCCATCGGCAGAAAATCGAGCCCGGCGTAGATCGAATTGAGCCATTTGAGCTTCTTGGCCGCGCGCAGGGTCTCGGCCATTGCGTCCTTGTCGTTCATGTCGAACCAACCGATTTCGGCATCAGCGACGGCGACCTGCGCCTCCTCGTGGGTCATGAACCAGCGCACGTCGAGGCCTTCCGGCAAGCGGTGTTCGAGCATCGGGCGGATCAGGCCTGAGATGGCTAGGATGGTCATGGATTTTCCCCTCTTCCCCGCCCCGGGGCTGACCCGGGGCCCAGCTATTCTTGCGGCGCAGTTGAAGGCAGCGGCGCCCCGGGTCAAGCCCGAGGCGGGAGAGGGTTAGCCCAGCTTCCACTCCCAGCCGAGCGGATCGCCGTCCATCACTTCGACGCCCTGCGCGGCGAGTTCGTCACGGATCGCATCGGAGGCGGCGAAGTCCTTGGCGGCGCGGGCTTCCTTGCGGCGGGCGAGCGCGGCTTCAATTTCCGCCTCGGTGATGGTGGCGAATTTGGGGCGGATGCGGAGGTCTTCGCGGGTGAGGTTGAGGAGGTTGAGGCCGAGGACTGCGTCCATCGCCGCCGCTAGCGTCGCCTTCTTTTCGAGATCAACCTTCTTCATCGCCAGCACATCGTCGAGCGCCGTCAGCGCGACCGCCGTGTTGAGGTCGTCCGCAATGGCCGCGTCGAACTTATCGAGTGCGGGCGCGAACTTCCCCCATTCGTCACCCTGAACTTGTTTCAGGGTCCATCCTGCATCCGGCTCCCACGGCGCGGGTTGATCAATGGATGCTGAAACAAGTTCAGCATGACGGGTTTTGAGTTGCTCGACCGCCATCACCATCCGCTTCAACCGCGTCAGCGCCGCGCCCAATCCCTCCCAGCTGAACTCCAGCTCGCTGCGATAATGCGCCTGTAAGCACATGAGCCGGTACGCCAGCGGATGATACCCCCGGTCGATCAGCAATTGCAGCCGCAGAAACTCGCCCGACGACTTCGACATCTTTCCCGACCGCTCGACGAGGAAGTTGTTGTGCATCCAGATCCGGGCGCCTGAATTGCGCGGATCATCCAAGCCATTGGTGCCGCAGAACGCCTGATTTTGCGCGATCTCGTTCGGATGGTGGATTTCGCGATGGTCGATCCCGCCGGTGTGGATGTCGAACGGAAAGCCAAGCACTTCGCCGCTCATCACCGAGCATTCGAGATGCCAGCCCGGCGCGCCTTTACCCCACGGCGAATCCCACTCCATCTGGCGAGTCTCGCCCGCCGGAGTCTTGCGCCAGATCGCGAAGTCGGCAGCGTTGCGCTTGCCTTCGACGGCCTCGATCCGGCCCTCGCCTTCTTCTGTGTTCGCGCGCGCCAAGCGCCCATAATCGGCCACGGTCGAAACGTCGAAATAGAGCCCGCTGTCGAGCTCGTAGCAGTGCCTGTCCGCGATGCCCTTCGCAAACTCGATCATCTGCGGGACGTAATCGGTCGCGACCGTCCATTGCGCCGGTTGGCGGATATTGAGCGCGCGCACATCGGCCCAATAGGCCTGCTTGTAATGCTCGGCGATGTCCCAGATGGATTGCGCCTTCTCGGCAGCCATCTTCTCCATCTTGTCCTCGCCCGCGTCGGCATCATCGGTGAGGTGGCCCACATCGGTGATGTTGATCACATGGGTGAGCTTGAGGCCTTTCCAGGACAGCGTGCGCCCCAGCACATCGGCAAACACATAGGCGCGCATATTGCCGATATGCGGATAATTATAGACAGTCGGCCCGCAGGTATAGACGCGCGCCTCGCCTGCGTGGACGGGCTCGAACACCTCGGCTTGGCGGGTGAGCGAGTTGAACAGCTTGAGCGGCGTATCGGTCATGGCGCGGGCCTTTGCCCTATTCCGTCATCCCGGCGCAAGCCGGGATCGCGCGCTGCCAAGCGGGAGCGTGCGGCCAGCGACCCCGGCTTGCGCCGGGGTGACGGGATTCATTCAAACCCGATAAACTTCACGTGCTCCTCCAGCGGCACACGCTGGCGCTCGAAATTGTTGAGCGGGGAATCCGGATCGCGGTAGCCGATCGCCATGCCGCAGAAGAACATGTAGCGTTCGTGATCGAGGCCGAGGAAGTCGCGGATCGTGTTGGCGAAGATCGCCATGTATTCCTGGAAGCAGCTGTCCAGCCCCTCCTCCCGCAGCAGCAGGGCGATGGTTTGCAGCCACATGCCGACATCCGACCACTGCGGCTCCTTCATCAGGCGCGGGAAGTAAACGAACAACACGGCAGGCGCATCGAAGCTGGTGGTGTTGCGCGCCATAGCGGCCATGCGCCCCGCGCCGTCATCGCGGGCGATGCCCATCGCGCCGAACATACCTGCCGATACCGCATCAAGCCGCTTTTTGTAGGCTTCCTCGGTGCCCGGAGCAGCCCAGTCATACTCGGCCGCCTTGGGGCCCTCGGCGATCATCTTCGCCTGCAAGTTCTTCAGCGGCTGGCCAGTGACGATGCTCGCTTCCCACGGCTGGTAATTGCACCCCGAGGCCGCCCACCGCGCCTTGTCCATCACGCGCGTGAGGGTTTCCAGATCGACGGGCTTATCGAGAAAGGTGCGGATCGAACGGCGACTGGTGACGGCTTCGGTGACTGTGGTGGCGATGCTCATTTGCGTTTTGTGCCCTTCTCATCCTCAAACAATTCCGCGAGCTGTTCCATGATCGTGCCGCCGAGTTGCTCGACGTCCATGATCGTCACAGCACGGCGATAATACCGCGTCACATCGTGGCCGATGCCGATCGCCACCAGCTGCACGGGCGAGACCTTCTCGATCCACTCGATCACGGAGCGCAGGTGCGCTTCCAGATAGCCCGCCGAGTTCACGCTCAGGGTCGAATCGTCGACCGGCGCGCCGTCTGAGATGACCATCAGGATGCGGCGTTCTTCGGGGCGGTAGAGCAGGCGGCTGTGCGCCCAGATCAGCGCCTCGCCGTCGATGTTCTCTTTCAGCAGGCCCTCGCGCATCATCAGCCCGAGATTGCGGCGCGCACGGCGCCAGGGCTCGTCGGCCTGCTTGTAGATGATGTGGCGAAGGTCGTTCAGACGCCCCGGGTTCTGCGGCTTGCCATCGGCGAGCCACGCCTCGCGGCTTTGCCCACCCTTCCACGCGCGGGTGGTGAAGCCGAGGATCTCGGTCTTCACGCCGCAACGTTCCAAAGTGCGCGCCAGAATGTCGGCGCTGATCGCGGCAATGCTGATCGGCCGCCCGCGCATCGAGCCGGAATTGTCGATCAGCAGCGTGACGATGGTGTCCTTGAACTCGACATCACGCTCGACCTTGTAGGACAGTGCCGTTCCGGGCGAGATCACCACGCGGGCGAGGCGCGCGGCATCGAGCACGCCTTCCTCCATGTCGAAATCCCAGCTGCGGTTCTGCTGCGCCATCAACCGGCGCTGCAAGCGGTTGGCGAGGCGCGTCACCACGCCCTGCAATCCGGTCAGCTGGCTATCGAGATAGGCGCGCAGCCGGTCGAGTTCCTCAGCGTCGCACAGATCAGGCGCGGCGACTTCCTCGTCGAAGCGGGTGGTGAAGGCTTTGTAATCGACGCTGGCGGGCACTTCGGCCTGCGGGCGATTGGGGCGCACGGGCGCGTTGGAGGCATCGCCATCATCGCTCGGCTCGCCGTCCGACATGTCGCTGTCGGTCTCGCTATCCGCGCTTTCTTCGCCATCGCCATCGCCTTCGGCCATGTCGCCAGCCATTTCGGCAGCTTGGGGATCGCCCTCGCTCTGGCTGTCGTCCTCGCCCTGGCTGTCATCCTCCGGGCCGTCCTCGTCATCGGGCGAATCGCTGTCGCTTTCGTCGGGGGCGTCGGTTGGGCGGGTGAGGTCGAGTTCGCGCAGCATATCGAGCGCGAGCTTCTGGAAAGCCTCCTGATCGCCCAGCTTTTCCGCCAGCGCGCCAAAATCCTTGCCGACCTTTTCCTCAAGGAAATCGCGCACAAGCTCGATCCCGCCCTGCGCGCGCGCGGGGACGGCCTCACCGGTCAGGGCCTCGCGCACCAGCAGCGCGAGCGCGGTCTGGAGCGGCACTTCGGCAGAATTCTGCGCACGGACGATCTTGTCGGAAGCGGTGCGTATTTCGGTCGCCGCGTCGAGATTGGCCTTGATCCCGCCGAAGCGGTTCGCGCCGAGCGCTTCATAACGAACCTGTTCGATCGCGTCATAGCAAGCGCGCGCGATGGGCTCAGGTGGCGCGGATTTGGCGTGGAGCGCGGCATTGTGGTGCCGCAGCTTCAGCGCGAACGAATCCGCAAACCCGCGCGCCTCGGTCACCTGATCCTTCGGCAGATCGCGTCCCGGCAACGGCACCCGGAAGCGATTGCCCGCAGCGCCCGGCACATCCGCGCTCCACGCAACCTCGACCTCCGCATCGCGCGCAATCGCCCGCGATGCGCCGGTGAGCGCTTGCTTGAACAGATCGAGCGGGGACTGGTCAGCCACTTCTATCCTTTCGTGCGCTCCCGCGAACCTCCGCTTTGCGATTCCCCGCGAAGGCGGGGATCTCAGCCGGTTGCGAGCGATCCTTGCGTAACGAGATCCCCGCCTTCGCGGGGAATCGCGAGTGTTACAAAATGCTCTGACCCGTCTTGGCCCAATCGGCCATGAAGCCTTCGATGCCCTTGTCGGTCAGCACGTGCTTGAACAGATCGTGGATCACCTTGGGCGGCGCGGTCATCACGTCAGCCCCGATCTTGGCGGCCTGCAACACATGGGTGGTGTGGCGGACCGAAGCGACGAGGATTTCGGTGGCGAAGTTGTAGTTGTCATAGATCAGGCGGATGTCCTCGATCAGGTCCATTCCGTCAAAGCCGTTGTCATCGTGCCGCCCGACGAACGGCGAGATGAAGCTCGCCCCGGCCTTCGCCGCCAGCAGCGCCTGATTGGCCGAGAAGCACAGGGTGACATTGACCATCGTGCCTTCGCCGGTGAGCGCCTTGCAGGTCTTCAGGCCGTCCACTGTCAGAGGCACCTTGATGCAGACATTATCCGCGATCTTGCGCAGCACTTCGGCCTCTTTCATCATCGTCGCGTGGTCCAGCGCGACCACTTCGGCGCTGACCGGGCCATCCACGATGCCGCAGATTTCACGGGTGACTTCCATGAAATCCCGCCCGGACTTGGCGATCAGCGAGGGATTGGTGGTAACCCCATCGAGCAGGCCGGTGGCGGCGAGTTCGCGGATCGGTTCGATCTCGGCGGTGTCGACGAAGAATTTCATGGGTTCACTCCGGCAAATTACGATAGCCAGCGCCGTATGGCGGGCCTAGGGGGCGCGCATGACACGATGGCCGATGCGTTTCGGGATGCTGCTTGCCGCCACACTGGCGGCTTGGCAACCATCGAAAGCCCATGCTGCCGATGAAGACGTGCAATTATGGCAGTTCGTGTTCCTGACGGCCGATCTCGACAAGGACACGCGGCTGACTGTCGATGCTACCCAGCGCTGGCGCGAAGACGCGCGCGGCGGTGATCAGCAGACCATCCGTGTCACCATCGAACAGACCGTGGCGCAAGGCGTCCGGATCGGCGGCGGCGCGGCGGTGTTCGATGCGGGCGGCATGACCGAATTCCGCCCACACCAGCAGATCGTGCTGGTCGAGGGGCGATTCGAATTTCGCACCCGGTTCGAACAGCGCTTCTTCGACGGCGCGGACCGGGTCGAGCTGCGCCTGCGCCAACGGGTGCAATACAACCAGCCGCTGGGCGATGGTTGGCGCGGAAGCGTGGGCGGCGAATGGCTCGGTCTGTTGCAGGGGCGCAATGACGGAGAAGGCGCCTCGACCGAGCAATGGCGCGCGCAGGCGGGCGTCGCCTACCGCATCAATGAACGGCTGGAAGTGGGCGCGAATTACTGGCTAATTGCCTCTCCGCGTGGCGACCGTCCGGCGCGCTATACGCACGTGCCGCAAACGACGCTCACCTACCGCTTCTAAATCCGGCTGGCGACGCCGAACACGCCGATCAGCATCGGATCGCGCGTGCTTTGCGGGTTGGCGCGGATCGCGGCTTCCTCGCGCGCGATTTCGCCCCAGATGGCGTTGTCCACTTCCCGGCCCAGCCGGTCGGCCACGCCTGCGGCATCGACTCCGGTCAGCGCACTCAGCGCCTGCCCGATCAGCGGATCGCGGCTCAGCCGGATCGCCTCGCCCAGTTCCGGCACTACGGCATCGATCAGCGCCGGGCCGACTTCGCCGCGCAGATAGCTGCTCGCGGCATCCGGTCCGCCGCGCACCAGCGCGATGGCGTTGTCGAAGCCGATCATCTGGATCGCGTCAGTCACCACCGGCGCGGCGCGGAAGCTCGCGTCGATCGCGAAGGAGGCAAAGCGCTCCTCCAGCCGGTCCTTCACCAGCGCCGAGGTGAGAATGCGCGACAGCACATCGCCGCGCGTGCCCATCAGGTTGGCCAGCCCAAGCTGCGCCACCTGTTCGTCCCAGAAGCCGCCGGGCGCGGTCAGGCGCGCGAAGGCGTTCTCGGAAGCGAGCAACAGCAACCGCCGCACCGCTTCGACCATCGAAAAGCCGCCGGTGCTTGCGCAGCCGGGGAGCAGCAGCACAGTCGCGCCGCCCGCGGCTCCGGCGAGCAGACTACGGCGGGTCGGGGTGAAGTTCGCGCTTGTCATTTTTCGGGTCTCCCAGCTTGCCCTTGTCCTTTGCCAAGCCCCATATGGCGGCAACATGAACCGCGTCCGCCTGTTAGTTTTGAACGCTGCGCTCGGCCCGCTGGATTACCGGCTGCCCGAGGGCGTCAGTGCGCCTGCGGGGAGCGTCGTGATCGCGCCGCTGGGGCCGCGCAAGGTCACGGGGATCGTGTGGGACGAGGGCCGGTTGCCGGGAGACGAAATCGCTTTCGAACGTCTGCGCCCGATTCTTGAGGTGCTGCCTGTCCCGCCCCTGCCCGCGCCCTTGCGGCGGCTGATCGAGTGGACGGCGGATTACTACTGCGCTGCCCTCGCCTCGGTCGCGCGTATGGCGCTGTCGAGCGGCGGCGCACTGGGCGGGCCTGCGACCATGACCGAATACCGGCTGACGGGCGCAGAGGCGAGCGGCCGGCTGACAGCGCAGCGCAAGACCGCGCTGGAGAAGCTCGCAGGCCAGCAGGGCACAATGCGAGAGCTCGCTGCGCTGGCGGGCGTTTCGGAAGGTGTGCTGCGCGGCATGGCGGGGGCGGGGTTGCTGGAGCCGGTGGTGGTGAACGTCGACCGGCCGTACCCAGCCGCCGACCCCGATCATCACCAGCCCGACCTTTCGCCCGATCAGCAAGCGGTCGCGGCGATCTTCACCGATGCCGTCAAAGCGCGCGCCTTTGCCCCCTTCCTGCTCGACGGTGTGACGGGTTCGGGCAAAACCGAGACCTATTTCGAGCCCGTGGCCGAGGCGATCCGGTTGGGGCGGCAGGTGCTGGTGCTGCTCCCCGAAATCGCGCTGACGGAGAACTTCCTCAGCCGCTTTACCGCGCGGTTCGGTGCGGCGCCGGTGCTGTGGCATTCCTCGCTCAAATCGACCGAGCGCCGCCGCGCGTGGCGTGCGATTGCGGATGGTAGCGCTCAAGTGGTGGTCGGCGCGCGCTCGGCGTTGTTCCTACCCTACGCCAACCTCGGGCTGATCGTCGTCGATGAAGCACACGAGATCAGCTTCAAGCAGGATGACGGGGTGCGCTACAACGCCCGCGATGTCTCGGTGATGCGCGCGCGGTTTGAAGGCGTCCCGGTGATCCTCGCCAGCGCCACCCCGGCGCTGGAAAGCCTGCACATGGCGGATATCGGGGTTTACACGAAGCTCGACCTGCCCGCCCGCTTTGGCGGGGCGAGCCTGCCGACAGTGCGGCTCGTCAACTTGACCGAGGAAAAGCCCGGCAGCCAGCGCTGGCTCGCCGGTCCGCTGGTGGAGGGGCTGCGCGACCGGCTGGCCAAGGGCGAGCAATCGCTGCTGTTCCTCAACCGCCGCGGTTATGCCCCGCTCACCCTCTGCCGCAATTGCGGGCATCGGTTCAAATGCCCGTCGTGCAGCGCATGGCTGGTGGAGCACCGCCTCTCCGCCCGCCTCGCCTGCCACCATTGCGGGTTCGAGACGCGGGTGCCCGAGGCTTGCCCCGAATGCGGCGAGAGCGATTGCCTCGTCGCCTGCGGCCCCGGTGTGGAGCGGATCGCCGCAGAAGTCGCCGACCTGTTTCCCGAAGCGCGGGTGGCGGTGGCGACCAGCGATACCCTCAACACCCCAGAACGTGCGGCGGAGTTCATCGCCATGGCGGAGGGCCGCGCGATCGATATCATCATCGGCACGCAGCTTGTCACCAAGGGCTTCCACTTCCCCGAGCTGACGCTGGTGGGCGTGGTCGACGCCGATCTTGGTCTAGAAGGCGGAGACCTGCGCGCGGGTGAGCGCACCTTCTCGCAGATCGCGCAGGTCGCAGGCCGCGCGGGGCGCGGGGCCAAGCCGGGCGAGGTGCTGATCCAGACCCGCCACCCCGATGCCCCGGTCATCGCCGCACTGGCAGGCGGCGACCGCGATGCTTTCTACGCCGCCGAAACCGCCGGGCGGCGCGATGCGGGCGCGCCGCCGTTCGGGCGCTGGGCTGCGATCATCCTGTCCTCCGAAGATGAAAAGGAAGCGCGCGAGGCTGCGGTGCGGCTGGGCGATGTGCGGCCCCGGCTGGCGGACGTCCAGATCCTCGGCCCCGCCCCTGCCCCGCTTGCCTTGCTGCGCGGGCGCTATCGCTATCGCTTTCTGGTGAATGCGAAGCGCAGCGCCAATATTCAGGCCGTCTTGCGCGACTGGATCGCGGGCGTGCAGTTTGCGCCGGGGGTGCGGGTTGGCGTGGATATTGATCCGTATAGCTTCGTCTGAACCCTCTCTCCGTTCGCCCTGAGCTTGTCGAAGGGCTGCTTTTCCTTTCCACCAATGCGCAAGAAGAAGGACGACCCTTCGACAAGCTCAGGGGGAACGGGGTTGATTGGAAGGGCACCATTCCCATCCCCGATCATTACCCCCCGCATGACCAACCCCATCCTCGTGCCGATCCTCGGCGACCAGCTTTCGCGCAATCTCTCCAGCCTCGTAGGCCTCACACCCGGCCAAGCCACCATCCTAATGATGGAGGTGTGGGACGAGGCGACCTATGTGAAGCACCACAAGCAGAAGATCGTGCTGATTTTTTCAGCAATGCGCCACTTCGCGGCAGAGCTTCGCGCCGAGGGCTGGCACGTCGATTACGTCACGCTGGATGACACCGCCAACACTGGCAGCTTCACCGGCGAAGTCGCCCGCGCCTGTGAGCGCCACGGCGCATCCGAAGTTCGCATCACCGAAGCGAGCGAGTGGCGCGTGCAACAAGCGATCCTCGAATGGGAAGACCGCCTGCCCTGCCCCGTCAGCATCCTCCCCGACACCCGCTTCATCGCCACCCACGCCGAATTCCGCTCCTTCGCTGACGGGCGCAAGCACCTTACGATGGAATATTTCTACCGCGAGATGCGCCGCAAGACCGGGCTGCTGATGCGCGACGACGGCAAGCCGGAAGGTGACCAGTGGAACCTCGACGCCGACAACCGCGAACCGCCCAAGGGCGAGATGAGATCGCCCCCCGCGCCGAAGTTCGCGCTCGATACCATCACGCAGGACGTCATCGCGCTGGTCGCCGCCCGCTTCCCCGACCACTTCGGCGATCTGGAACCTTTCGGCTGGCCCGTCACCCGCGCCGGGGCGCTGGAAGCCGCCAAAGCCTTCTTCGTCCAGCGCATCAACTTGTTCGGCCCCTATCAGGACGCGATGGTCCACGGGAAGGACGACCTCTATCACTCGATGCTCTCGACCAGCCTCAACATCGGGCTGCTCGATCCGCTGGAACTGTGCCGCACCGCCGAGGCTGCCTATAAATCGGGCAAGGCTCCGTTGAACTCCGTAGAGGGGTTCATCCGCCAGATCATCGGCTGGCGCGAATATGTGCGCGGGTTCTACTGGTACACGATGCCAGGGCTGGCCGAGGCGAACGAACTCGCCGCCCACCGCCCGCTTCCCGAGTTCTTCTGGACCGGCAAAACCGATATGCGCTGCCTGTCAGACTGCATCCGCACCACGCGGGAAGATGCCCACGCGCACCACATCCAACGGCTGATGGTGCTCGGCAATTTCTGCCTCATCGCCGGCATCGATCCGAAAGACGTGCAGGACTGGTATCTGGCGGTCTATGCCGATGCCTTTGACTGGGTCGAGCTGCCGAACGTGTCCGGCATGGTGCTCTATGCCGATGGCGGCAGGCTCGCGACCAAGCCTTATGCGGCGAGCGGGAACTACATCAACAAGATGTCCGATTACTGCGGAAAATGCCGTTACAAGGTCGCGCAGAAGACCGGGCCGAACGCCTGCCCGTTCAATCCGCTCTATTGGCACTTCATGGACCGGAACCGTGCGCGGCTGGAAAGCAACCACCGCATCGGCCGCATCTTCGCCACCTGGGACCGGATGGGCGAGGCAAAGCAGGTGGAATATCTCGAAAGCGCCGAAAAATTTCTCGACTCTCTCGAACCCGCCCGCAAAGGCTGGGCGCAAGTTGAATAAGGGAGAGAGCCATGCTGACCATCCACCACCTGCGCCTGTCGCAATCCGAACGCATCGTCTGGCTGGCCGAGGAGCTGGGGCTGGATTACGAGTGCAAGCTCTACACCCGCCGCACCGATAACCGTCTCGCGCCCGATGAATACAAGGCGCTGCACCCGATGGGGATCGCCCCGGTGATCAACGATGGCGACCTGGTGCTGGGCGAAAGCGGCGCGATCATGGATTACATCATCGCCAAATATGCGCCCGATACGGCTCTGGTGCCGAGCGTCGATCACCCCGATTTTGCCGACCACCTGTTCTACCTCCACTGGGCCAACGCGACCTTCATGACCAACGGCATGATGGCGCTGGTGGCGCAATTCATGGGCGCCAAGGAATTGCCGCCATTCGTGGCGGACCGGTTGCAGAAGGGGTGGGCGATTGTTGAGAAGCGGTTGGGCGAGGCCGACTATTTCGGCGGATCGCAGCTGACCACCGCCGACATCATGATGGGCTTCCAGCTCACCACGTCGCGGGCGATGAGCGGGATGAGCATCGACGGAATGCCGAACCTGCAAGCGTACTTGAAGCGCATCGGCGAGCGGCCTGCGTATCAGGCGGCGATGGCGAAGTGCGAACCGGGGATGCCTCCGAAGCTGGATTGAGGTCGCAGCCCTTCCTCGTCATGCTGAACTTGATTGTGCAAGCACAGCTTCGCTTCCAGCATCCATCTTGCCACCGTCACTGCGGCTCATGGCTGCACGATGGACCCTGAAACAAGTTCAGGGTGACGAAGAAAGAGAGAGTTCCCCCCACCGTCACCCCAGCGGAAGCTGGGGCCTAGGGCGGCACAGGACAGCGCTTGCAGCCCTAGGTCCCAGCTTTCGCTGGGATGACGGCTGAGGCAGGGACACCGCGCTCCCCTCAAACCCCCTCCCGCCGCAACAACTCCGCCTTGATTTCCAGCCCATAGGCATAGCCCCCCAGCGTTCCATCCGCCGCGATCACCCGGTGACACGGTATCAGCACCGCGACATGGTTCGCCCCATTCGCCCCGCCGACCGCGCGGCTGGCCTTGGGGTTGCCGAGCGCTGCCGCCAACTCGCCATACGACCGCGTCTCGCCATGCGGGATGCGGCGCAGTTCTTCCCACACGCGTTGCTGGAACGCCGTCCCCTTCACATCAAGCGGAATCGCAGCCGAGCCCGGTCCCGGCTGCTCGACCGCCGCGACAACCTGCGCAAACAGCGCGCGGAAGTCCTCACCCGCTGCCACCAGCTGAGCGCGCGGGAACCTTGCCCGCAACTCCACCTCGCCTTCGCCAAAGGCGAGACAGCACACGCCCTTCTCGGTCGCCGCAACCAGCATCGGGCCGAGCGACGTCGCCAAAACCGCCCAATGCACCATGCGGCCTGCGCCGCCTTTGCTCCAGTCACTCGGCGCCATGCCCAGCCTGCCTTTCGTCTCTGCGTAGAACTGTTTTGACCCGGCGTATCCGGCGTTTGACAGGGCTTGTGTCACGGTTTGACCCATGCTGAGCCCGGCGCGAACCCGCTCCTCGCGGATCGCGCGGGCAAAAGCGGCGGGCGACATTCCGACCGTGCGCTTGAACAGGCGCTGGAAATGAGTGGGGGTATACCCGGTCAAATCAGCGAGCGCCTCCAGTGTCATCGCGCCTTCTGCGCGGATCGCGGCAATCGCGGCCAAAACGCAGGCCTCCTCGGCGCTCTGGGTCTTTGGAGAGCAGCGTTTACAAGGCCTTAGACCGGCCTTCTCGGCATCAGCAGGAGTGGCATAGAAGCGCACATTCTTGCGCAAGGGCGCCCGCGCCGGGCAGGACGGGCGGCAATAGATGCCGGTCGAATGGACGCCGGTGACGAAGACCCCGTCAAACCGGCGGTCCTTGGCCAGAGCGATCTGCCAGCGCTCCTCGTCAGTTATGTTCTCTAAATGTTTCACGTGAAACACTCTGCCACACACCGCGCGGCCCTGCACCCCCGGGAATTGCGCTCAATGTCGCTTCACCTGTCGCGGGCGGCGAAAAAGCGGCTATATGCGCGCTATGCTTCGCTGTCTGCTCGCCCTCGCCCTGCTCGCTTTTGCCCTGCCCCGTCCTGCCGCTGCCGACCCTGGCGATGTCGATGCGGCGGCGCGCGGCGTGGTGCGAGTGGTGATCATCGGTGAAGAGAACGGCGAGCCTGTCCCGGTCAGCCACGGCACCGGCTTTGCCGTATCAGCCACGCGGATCATCACCAATGCCCACGTGGTGAGCGAGGCGGCGCAGGACGATACCTTGCGCATCGGCATCGTGCCGCCCGAAGGCGCTGGCGGGGCCTTTGCGCGGGTGGTTGCGATCAGCCCGCGCAATGATCTCGCACTGCTGGAGATCGCGCCGAACAGCCTGCGCCTGCCGCCGCTGGCGCTGGCGGGAGGGGCCGGCGGGAACCTGGGAGAGGTTGCCGCAGTCGGCTATCCGATGAATGTCGATCTGGCCCAAGGTCTTGATATGGCGGATATCTTCCGCGCTCAGCCGCCAGTCAAGTCGCGCGGGTTTCTGTCGGGCGAGCGGCCGTCGCGCCAGTTCGACACGATCCTCCACACCGCGCCGATCGCGCGCGGCAATTCGGGCGGCCCGCTGCTCGATCCGTGCGGGCGGGTGATCGGGGTAAACAGCTTCAGCGCAGATTCGGACAGCGGTGAGGCGGAGTTCTACTTCGCGGTTTCTTTGCGCGAATTGATGCCGTTCCTGCGCAAGAACGGGGTCGAGCCGGTGACCAACACCCTCCCCTGCCGCTCGATCGACGAGCTGAATGCCGAGGAGCGTCAACGGCTTGAGGCAGAGCAATCGCAGGCGCGCGAAAAACTGGCCGACCGGGCGGAAACCTTGCGCGAAGTGCGTGAGACGGCGCGGCTGACAGCGCAGATGGAGGTGCTCGAAGCGCGCGAGAACCGCATGGCGCTGGCGCTGATCGCCCTGCTGGCCGCGGTCGGCATCGGCTATGCCGCCGCCGTGTGGCGCGGTGACGCGGCGCGGCGCAAGCACGCCATGATCGCGGCAGGGACGGCAGCCGCAGCGCTGGTAATCGCGCTGCTGCTATGGTTCACCCGCCCCGGCCTCGCCGAGATCGAAGGACGGGTCGCGGCCGCCGTCTCCAAGGCAGAAGGCGGCCCGGCGAGCAGTGATCAGGTTGCGGGCGACGCCGCCGAGGGCGCCTTGATCTGCACACTGGTACCGGATCGCAGCCGGGTGACGGCAGCGAAGACCGATGATGTCGCCTTCAACTGGTCCGCCGATGGCTGCGTCAACGCGCGCACACAATATGGTCTTGGCAAGGGCGGCGAATGGCAGCGGGTCTTCGCGGCGCAAGACGATGCCGCGGTCGCGGTCAACACCTATGACCCCGACACCCGGACCCTGCGCACCGACCGCTATCTGTTGGGGCAGGAGGCGCTCGCCCAAGCACGCGCCGCCCGCGCCGCCTATTCGCCGCCCAGCTGCGGGGTGAGCGATGCCGCGCGCACTTTGGGCGAACAGCAGTCGGCGCTGATCGCTAAGCTGCCGGAGCGACCTAACGAGCGGCTGGTCTACTCGTGTACGGCCAAGGGCACTGCCAAGTGATCCGAACACCATCTTTGGCGTTGCTCGCCGGAGGCTTGGCGCTGATGCCCGCGACCGGTTGTGCGGCAAGCCAAAATGCTTCCACGCCTCAGTCGATGCCGACTTTGGACAGCCACGTCGCGGGCTTTGCGATGGCCTATTGCCTCCGCACGCTCGGCAACAAGGGCTTGCCAGAGCGTGAAGCTCAGGTTCTGCGCGAGCAGGGGGAGCGCTGGAATCAGGTGGTTGTGGAGCAATCGCGCGGCGACATCACGCTTTTCTTTGCGATGGTGCCGGTGATTGACGCTGCAATGTCCGCAACCCCGATGGCGCAGGTCAAGGACGAGGCGAACGCCGGATCGCTTCCGGCACCCGTGTTCTATTGCGCCGAAATTCTCCGCCAACCTGCCGTCAGTGAGGTCATGGCCGATACCCGGGCAAGCCTTGCCGCAGCTTATGCAGGCGATCCGCCCTGACCGCCAGCGAGGCTGCGCACAGACACGGCTTTAGTTCGCACCTGCACAATTCCCGCCCCTCCCGGCTTGCACCATCGGGAATCAATTGCTAGGCGCGCGCCAACCTTGAGGGCAGCCCTTGCGCACGCCCCGTTCCCAAGGCCCAAGCAAATTACCCTTTTGAAGCTTCCGAGAGGATTGCACGCGCGTGGATATTTCCGCCGGTATCAAGGCTAGCCTGGCTGGACGCTATGCCTCGGCCCTGTTCGATCTCGCCGCCGAAGGTGGCAAGGTCACAGCTGTCGAGAGCGATCTCGAAACGCTGGGCGCTGCCCTGGCCGAATCGGGCGATCTTGCGGCGCTCACCACCAACCCTGAACTAGCCCGCGATGTGCAGGGCAAGGCGATGGCGGCCGTGGCAAAGAAGCTGAAGCTCAGCCCGCTCACCACCAATTTCATCGGTGTGCTGGCTGCCAACCGCCGTCTCGCCAAACTGCCTGCGATCATCACTGCGTTCAAGGCGATTGCCGCGGCCCAGCGCGGTGAAGTGACCGCGACTGTCACCAGCGCTCACCCGCTGTCGGACGAACAGCTCGCCACTTTGAAGACCAAGCTGACGGCGCGCGAAGGCCGCACCGTCATGCTCACCGCCTCGGTCGATCCCGAACTGCTCGGCGGCCTCGTCGTCACCATCGGCTCGCAGCGCATTGATGCCTCGATCCGCACCCGTCTCAACTCGCTTGCCAAAGCCATGCAGGCTTAAAGGACACTACCCATGCAAATCCGCGCCGCAGAAATCTCGAAGGTCATCAAGGACCAGATCGCCAATTTCGGCACCGAGGCTGAAGTCAGCGAAACAGGCACCGTGCTGTCGGTGGGTGACGGGATCGCCCGTATCCACGGCCTCGACCAGGTGCAGGCCGGTGAGATGGTGGAATTCGCCAATGGCGTGCAGGGCATGGCCCTCAACCTCGAAGCCGATAACGTCGGCGTCGTGATCTTCGGCTCGGACGCCGAGATCAAGGAAGGCGATGTCGTCAAGCGCACCGGCACCATCGTGGACGTGCCGGTCGGCAAGGGCCTGCTGGGCCGCGTGGTCGACGCGCTCGGCAATCCGATCGACGGCAAGGGCCCGATCGTCGCTGAAAAGCGCAGCCGCGTCGAAGTGAAGGCGCCGGGCATCATCCCGCGCGAATCCGTGTCGGAGCCGGTGCAGACCGGCCTCAAGGCGATTGACGCGCTGGTGCCCGTGGGCCGCGGTCAGCGCGAGCTCATCATCGGTGACCGCCAGACCGGCAAGACCGCTGTCGCGATCGACACCTTCATCAACCAGAAAGAAGCCAACCAGGGCGACGACGAAGGCAAGAAGCTTTACTGCGTCTATGTCGCCGTCGGCCAGAAGCGTTCCACGGTTGCCCAGATCGTCAAGCAGCTCGAAGAAAACGGCGCGATGGAGTATTCCATCGTGGTCGCCGCGACCGCTTCCGAGCCCGCTCCGCTGCAATACCTCGCGCCCTATACCGGCTGCGCGATGGGCGAGTATTTCCGCGACAACGGCATGCACGCCGTGATCGTGTACGACGACCTTTCCAAGCAGGCCGTGGCTTACCGCCAGATGTCGCTGCTGCTGCGCCGTCCTCCGGGCCGTGAAGCCTATCCGGGTGACGTGTTCTATCTTCACAGCCGTCTGCTTGAGCGTGCCGCGAAGATGAACGCAGAAAACGGCCACGGCTCGCTGACCGCGCTGCCGATCATCGAAACGCAGGCGGGCGACGTGTCGGCCTACATTCCGACCAACGTGATCTCGATCACCGACGGTCAGATCTTCCTCGAAACCGGCCTGTTCTATCAGGGCATCCGTCCGGCGATTAACGTCGGTCTGTCGGTGAGCCGCGTCGGCGGTGCCGCTCAGACCAAGGCGATGAAGAAGGTCTCTGGCTCGATGAAGCTCGACCTTGCGCAGTACCGCGAAATGGCGGCGTTTGCGCAGTTCGGATCGGACCTCGACGCCTCGACCCAGAAGCTGCTCAACCGCGGCGCGCGTCTGACCGAGCTGCTTAAGCAGAAGCAGTTCTCGCCGATGCCCTTCGAAGAGCAGACCGTGTCGATCTACGCTGGCACCAACGGCTACCTCGATGCGATCCCGGTGAACCGCGTGAACGAGTACGAGACCCAGATGCTCGATTACATGCGCCGTGAGCACGGTTCGGTTCTGACCGAAATCCGCACCTCGAAGAAGTTCGAAGGCGAAGTCGCGGACAAGACCAAGGCCGCACTGCAAGCCTTCGCCAAGCAGTTCGCGTAAGGACGCCCTGAAGTGCCCTCACTCAAGGAACTCAAGGGCCGGATCAACTCGGTCAAATCGACCCAGAAGATCACCAAGGCCAAGCAGATGGTCGCGGCGGCCAAGCTGCGCCGTGCCCAGGCTGCGGCTGAGGCCGGTCGGCCCTATGCCACGCGGCTTGCTGCGGTGATGGCATCGCTGGCGGGCAAGGTTGCGGGCGATTCTGCTCCCAAGCTGCTCGGCGGGACCGGGTCGGATCAGCGTCACCTCCTCGTGGTGGTCAACACGGACAAGGGGCTGTGCGGCGGCCTTAACTCCAACCTCGTCAAGGCCGCCAAGCTGAAGGCCAAGGAACTGATCGCGGCTGGCAAGACGGTCGAATTCTACCTCGTCGGCAAGAAGGGCCGCGCGCCTTTAAAGCGCGAATACCCGACGCTGATCGGTGGCGGGTTCGACACCAGTACGGTTAAGACCCCCGGCTTTGCCGAAGCCGAAGGCATCGCCAACGAGTTGATCTCGCTGTTCGACGCTGGCCATTTCGATGTCGCGCACCTCGTCTACCCGACCTTCAAGTCGGCACTGGCGCAGGACCCGACCATCAAGCAACTGATCCCCGTCCCCGCGCCGACAATCGCCGAGGACACCGGATCGGTGGTCGAATACGAACCGAGCGAAGAAGAAATCCTCGAAGAACTGCTGCCGCGCTATGTGCGCACACAGCTGTTCGGCGCGCTGCTTGAACGTGAAGCATCGGAACAGGGTGCCTCGATGACCGCGATGGACAACGCCACGCGCAACGCGGGCGAACTGATCCAGAAGCTCACGATCATTTACAACCGCCAACGTCAGGCGGCGATCACCACCGAACTCATCGAAATTATCGCGGGCGCTGAAGCGCTCTAATCGAAAGCCAAGGAAACAATCATGGCCACCGCCCCCGCTCTCAACCAGACCACCAACGGCACGATCAGCCAGGTCATCGGCGCTGTCGTCGACGTGCAGTTCTCGGGCGAACTGCCCGCGATCCTCACCGCGCTGGAAACCAAGAACAACGGCAAGACGCTGGTGCTCGAAGTCGCCCAGCACCTTGGTGAAAACACCGTGCGCACCATCGCGATGGACGCGACCGAGGGCCTCGTGCGCGGCAGCGAAGTCGTCAACACCGGCGCGCAGATCTCGGTGCCGGTCGGCCCCAAGGTGCTCGGCCGCATCATGAACGTGATCGGTGAAGCCATCGACGAGCGCGGCCCGATTGGCGCGGAAAGCACCATGCCGATCCATGCCGAAGCCCCGCTGTTCATCGACCAGTCGACCGACGCGGCGATCCTTGTCACCGGCATCAAGGTGATCGACCTGCTCGCTCCCTATGCGCGCGGCGGCAAGATCGGCCTGTTCGGCGGCGCGGGCGTCGGCAAGACCGTGCTGATCCAGGAACTGATCAACAATATCGCCAAGGGCCACGGCGGCGTGTCGGTGTTCGCTGGCGTGGGTGAGCGTACCCGCGAAGGGAACGACCTCTACCACGAATTCCTCGACGCCGGCGTTATCGCCAAGGATGCCGAAGGCAATGCGACCTCGGAAGGTTCCAAGGTGGCACTGGTGTTCGGCCAAATGAACGAGCCCCCGGGCGCCCGCGCGCGCGTCGCGCTGTCGGGCCTGACGATGGCGGAATATTTCCGCGACGTCGAAGGCCAGGACGTGCTGTTCTTCGTCGACAATATCTTCCGCTTCACGCAGGCGGGTTCGGAAGTGTCGGCGCTGCTCGGCCGTATTCCTTCGGCGGTGGGTTACCAGCCGACGCTGGCGACCGACATGGGCAAGCTGCAGGAACGCATCACTTCGACCAACAAGGGTTCGATCACCTCGGTGCAGGCAATCTACGTTCCCGCGGACGATTTGACCGACCCGGCACCTGCTGCCTCCTTCGCTCACCTTGACGCGACCACCACGCTGAACCGCGCGATTTCGGAACTCGGCATCTATCCGGCGGTTGACCCGCTGGACTCGACCAGCCGCGTTCTGGAACCCCGCGTTGTCGGTGCCGAGCATTACGAAACCGCTCGCCGCGTTCAGGAAACCTTGCAGAAGTACAAGAGCCTGCAGGACATCATCGCCATTCTCGGGATGGATGAACTGTCGGAAGAGGACAAGACGATCGTCGCCCGCGCGCGCAAGATCCAGAAGTTCCTGTCGCAGCCGTTCCACGTTGCGGAAGTCTTCACCGGCATCTCGGGCGTGTTCGTGCAGATCGAAGACACCGTGAAGAGCTTCAAGGCGGTGGTCGATGGCGAATATGACCACCTGCCGGAGCAGGCCTTCTACATGGTCGGCGGGATCGAGGATGTGGTCGCCAAGGCCAAGAAGATGGCTGAAGACGTTTGAAGCGTTTGAAGAACCCTTGGTCCAGTAGGTCAAGAGCAACGCTCTGCGTAGCATTGCTCTTGACCGCTTGCACTGCGAATGCTGATAATTACGATGCATCAGCGGACAAGGCGATTTTTCAGTATTGCCCGGAGTATCTGAGCTCTGACGATGTCAAGGAATCTCACAAAGACCTGCTGAACGGCGGTTTTCAGGACGTTCAAATGGACGTGGTCAACCCCCGCTTCGGTCCGATGAAATCATTCGAGCCGCCTGCGCTTAGCGGCAGGTTGATGGTACGGATGGGGAGTGAGGCATATCTATGCCAAGTCCTGCTGAACGGAGATGGATCGACAGAGACTTTCGAGCGTCTGCGCAAAGAAATCGGACGCCTTCCATTTGGTCTTGAGTTGGATGAAAATCAGAGCGGTAATCAGCAAACGGCCAATTTGACAACTTTCCGAGCGGTTCCGGCCGAAGGATATATCCTCTTTGTCCAGTTCATCGACTCCAGGAAGACCGACCCTCAATCGCCATTGATCGTCCAGATGGCCGTAGTTCCCGAGGAATAATGATGCCCCTCCACTTCGAACTCGTCACCCCTGCCAAGCTTGTCCGGTCGGAAGACGTCCACATGGTGGTCGTCCCCGGCACCGAGGGCGAATTCGGCGTGCTGGAAGGCCATGCGCCTTTCATGAGCACCATCCGCGATGGTGCCGTTCAGGTCTTCGCCACCGCCAATGCGGCGCCGGAGATCATTCAGGTGCGCGGCGGCTTTGCCGAGGTGAACGAGAAGGGCCTCACCGTCCTTGCCGAACACGTCGAGGGCTGAGCTTTACCATCATCGCAAGTCATGAGGGCGGCCCCGCGGGGTCGCTCTTTTTGCTTTGGTCTCCCCACGCCCCTAGCCAGAAAATTAACCATGTCCGTGGCAAGGCGATCAGCATGTTCGCTTCGCCTGTCAGCCGTGCCGCACCCGCCGCGATCAGAGCCGATCTGTGGGTCGGCGCTGTCCTGCTGCTGTTTACGCTGGTGGTGCGCGGGGCGTGGTTCGGCGATGCCAATGCCGATACCGACGAGCAGCTCTATTCGCTGATCGGCAATGCCATGCTGGACGGCAAGATCGTGTTCGTCGACCTGTGGGATCGCAAGCCCTTCGGCCTGTTCGCGCTCTATGCCCTCGCCCATGCGATCGGCGGGCCGGGACCAGAAGCCTATCAGGGACTGGCGGCAGCCTTCACCTTGGCGGGCGCATGGCTGACCTTCGTGCTGGCCCGTGATCTGACCGACCGGGGGACAGCGACCGCGGCCGGGCTACTCTATGTGGTGCTGACCGCGATCTACGGCGCGTTCTCGGGCAATTCCGAGGCGTTCTTCATCCCGATGATGCTGGCCATGGCGGTGCTGGTGCGCGATCCCGCCCATCCCTACGCGGCGCTGCGGATACTAAGCGCGATGCTGATCGGCGGGCTGGCCCTGCAAGTGAAGTACACCGTGCTGCCGCAATGCCTGTTCTTCGGGTTGTGGGCGCTGTGGGGCGAGCACAAGCGCGGTGCGGGGCTTGGGAGACTGGCGCTGCTGGCCGCTGCCTCAGGCGTGCTGGGCGTACTGCCGACCGCTCTGGTGGCGGCGGGCTATGCGCTGGCGGGCTATTGGGACGCCTTCATCTTCGCCAATTTCGTTTCGTTCTTCGACCGCCTGCCTGCGAGCGCCGGGCGGCTACACAAGGACATCATCCTGTTTCTGCTACCGCTTGGCGGGCTGGCGCTGTTCGGCCTCAACGCCGCGCGCCGCGCTGCGCCCGCGCCTCTGTCGCAGACCTATATCTTTGTGCTGCTGTGGCTGGCGGCCGCGCTCGCGACGGTCTTCCTGCCCTCGACCGTCTATCGCTATTACCTCGCCGCGTTGGTGCCAGCCTGCATTCTTTTGAGCCTGCCACTGTTCCCGCCCAAGCCGGGTGCGCGGCTGAACCTCCCGGTGCTGATTCCGGCCGCCCTCTATCTCGCGCTGATGCCGTTCCAGTATAGCCTTACCCGCGATAACCGCGCCGCGACCGGGCGGCTGGCGAGCGCCATTGCGCCGAAGATCGACGCTGCCGCCGGGCGCTGTCTGTTCGTGTTTGATGGGCCGACCGCGCTCTACCGGATGACGGGAAGCTGCCTGCCGACCCGCTTCATCTATCCCGATCACCTCAACAATACGCTCGAGCAGAACGCGCTCGGCACCTCGCAGGTGGGCGAGGTCGCCCGCATCCTCGCGACGCGCCCGCCGGTGATCGTCACCGCCGACCACCCCGTCACACCCCAGAACCGCGAAGCCAAGCGGTTGGTCGCCGCCGCGATTGCGCGTGACTACCGCGAGATCGCGCACGAGACGCTGGCCACCCGCGAAATCCGCGCCTTCGCCTTGCGCGAGTAATTTCCCCCAAGCGCGGCCTTGCAATCCGTGTGACGTCCGGCCACCTTCCCGCCGCCCTGCCGCCGAGACGGCGCAGTCGCTGCAACCGAGAATGGGAGAGTCGCACTTGAAACTCGTATCGAGGCTGGCCATTGCGCTGGCTATGACCACATCGACCATTGCCGTCGCACAGGACGGAGTCCCCGGCCCCGAGCAGGATCCCTACATCTGGCTCGAGGAAGCCCGCAGCCCCGAGGCGCTCGACTGGGTCGCCAAGGAGAACGAGCGGACACTCGCGGCCTTTGAGGCCGATCCGCGCTATGCCCAATTGAAGGCCGAAGCGCTGGCGATCTTCGATAGCGAAGATCGCATCCCCTTCGTCAGCTTCCGCCCCGATGGGCTGTATAATTTCTGGCAGGACAAAACGAACCCCAAGGGCCTGCTGCGCCGCACGACGCTGGAAAGCTACCGGACCGCCAAGCCGGAGTGGGAAATCGTCCTCGATGTCGATGCGCTCGCCAAGGCTGAAGGCAAGGAGTGGGTCTATCAGGGCATGACCTGCCTGCCGCCTGCGCTGACCAAGTGCATGGTCGCGCTGAGCGACGGCGGCGAGGATGCCACCATCATGCGCGAATTCGATACCGCGACGAAGCAGTTCGTCCCGGGCGGCTTTGTGCTCGACACCAAGAGCCAGGGCGGCGTGCAGTGGATCGATGCTGATACCCTGCTGGTCGGTCGCGGCTTTGGCGAAGGTACACTGACCGAGAGCGAATATCCCTTCACCAGCCGCGTCTGGAAGCGCGGCACGGCCATCGCCGATGCGCCTGAGATCTTTCGGGGCGAGGCAAGCGACGTATGGGCCGGCGCGACCCTGCTACGCGACAACAAGGGCACCATCCACGCCCGCACCGCCTATCGCGGCGTCAGCTTCCATGAGAGCATCAACTATGTTGAGCACAACGGAAAGTGGCTCGAACTCGACATTCCCAAGAAGGCCGGACTGTTCGGGATCGTTGATGGCCACATCCTGCTGTCGACCGACGTCGACTGGACGACTGACGGCCAGACCTTCCCCGCTGACAGCCTGATCGCAGTCAACCTTGAGGAATGGAAAGCCAATCCCAACGGCGCGAAGAAGACCTTGGTGTGGGCGCCGGGTGAGCGCCAGACCAAGCAGGGCGGCGCAGTCACCGGCAATGCGCTGTTCGTGACGCTGCTCGACAATGTCGTTGGCAAGGTGCTGGAATTCAACTTCGACGGCGGCAAGTGGGTCAGCAAGGAAGTGCCCCTGCCCGATAACGCGACGCTCGGCATCGCGGCATCGTCGGACGAGACCGACGAGATCATGTACACGGTCAGCGATTTCCTCAATCCGACCACGCTCTACTACACGGACGGCAGCGCGCCGCCCGCCGTGCTCAAGACTAGCCCGGCCTATTTCGATCCCGCCGGGATGGATGTCGAACAGCACGAGGCGACCAGCAAGGACGGGACCAAGATCCCCTACTTCATCGTCAAGCCCAAGGGCATGGCGCTGGACGGCACCACAGCAACACTGCTGACCGGCTACGGCGGGTTCCAGGTGCCGCGCCTGCCCGGCTACCTTGGCTCGACCGGCAAGCTGTGGGTGGAAAAGGGCGGCGCCTATGTGCTCGCAAACCTGCGCGGCGGCGGCGAGTTCGGGCCGAACTGGCACCAGACCGCGATCCGCGAGAACAAGCAGCGCACCTGGGACGATTTCATCGCCGTGGGTGAGGATCTGGTGAAGCGCGGCTTCACCTCGCCCGAGCATCTCGGCATTCAGGGCGGCTCGCAGGGCGGGCTTCTGGTCGGCACCTTCTTCACCCAGCGCCCCGACCTGCTGAACGCGGCGATTGTGCAGATCCCGCTGTTCGACATGCTGCGCTACCATGTGATCGGGCGCGGGGCTTCGTGGATCGGCGAGTATGGCGATCCGCGCATCCCCGAACAGCGCGCTTGGATCGAGGGCTATTCGCCCTATCAGAAGATCGTCGCAGGCGTAGATTACCCCGCGCCGTTCCTGTGGGCTTCGACCGCTGATGACCGCACCCATCCCGCCCACGCGCGCAAGGGCGCTGCCAAGCTGAAGGCGCTCGGCCAGCCCTATTACTACTTCGAGGATACCACCGGGGGCCATTCCGGCGGGGTCGACAATGACCAGCGTGCCAAGCTTCAGGCGCTGCAATTCATCTATCTGATGCAGCGGCTCATGGCACCCATGTCCGGCGGATAAGCACGCGCTGACAAGTGATTTGCGAAGGGGCGGTTCCGGCAAGGAGCCGCCCCTTTTGCGTTAGGCCAGCAAGGCAACTCAACTGCCTGTAAAACAAGCCGACACTTTGCGCTCGGTTCGTCGCACCTACGGAACGGGACGCTTCCTCAACGCAAAATTAACCCTGTTTCGAAAGGTCTGGTTAGGTCTTCCCGTCAACATTGAGGCCATCGGGGGCGATGAGCACAAGCGATGAGGAGCAAATTGATGGCCTACCCCAGAGAGATTTCGATCGCCGATGCGATCAAGAGCTACAACGCCCTGCCCAAGACGCACCGCGTCCACTGGTCAAAGGCACGCAAGGACGAGGTTGTCCGCGCGGTGCACGAGAAGGCGATCAGCTTCCACGAAGCGCGGGAACGCTATCTGCTGAGCCGCAGCGAGTTCGAACAGTGGGAAGCCGATTATCTCGCCGATGCGCCCGCTGGCACGGGGCGGATGCAGGACGCGTGACGCCCCGCGCCGCCGGTCACTTCGCCGCGACGGGGATCAGCACCTCGTTGCGGCGCAGCGGCCCCGGCACCATCGGCGCATCGTAGAAGGCAAACTCGGCCTCGCCAGCTGGCATCAAGCCTTGCCCCATCATCCAGTCCCGCAGACGTGCCTCCATGATCGCCAGATCGCGGGCTCCGCCATTGCCCGAAAACCGGATCGCCGCCATCCGCCGCGCGGGCATCTGGGTGAGCGCAATATCGGCAGGCGCAGGCGGCAGGGTTTCGAGCGTATATTTTGACGGCATCACAAACCGCATCCGCCATTCGCCCGGCTGGGTCTCGTCTTGAAGCACCGGCGCGGTCATGGCGATTTTCTCGCCGCCTGCGGGGCGATCCTGCGCAAAGATATAGGCGGCGAGGCGCCGGAAGCTCGCACCGCTGGCGCGTTCACGGCTGCCCGCATGGCTGACTTCGGCGACGACCAGTGAGGGGTAATCGCGCAGTTCGAAATCCTCGTCTGCACTGACCAGCGCAAAGTCGGGCTGTTCGGTCTGGCGGTGTTGCGCATACACGGCGGCAGCTCCCACAGCGGCAAGGCCGATCCCGGCAGCAATCCAGCGTCCGGCGTTCATGGCGTTTCTCCTGATGACATGCACCACAAGTGGGCAGGCCAGCCGAAAGTTCCACACCTACCGCGTCGGTGCGTCGAAATCGGCGGGCTTGTTGGCGATCCAGGCGACGAACTTCGCAATAGCCGGATTGTCGCGGATCACGCTGGCCTTGTCGCCGATGCGGGCGAGTTCATTGTTGGTGAAGTTGGCGTGGATCGTCTTGTGGCAGATCGGGTGGATCGGCACCTTCACTTTGCCCTTCTTCGCCTTGGGCACCGGATGATGCCACTGGACGATGTCGCCGAGCGGGCGGGCGCAGAGCCAGCAGTTGGGGTGGTCGCTCACCCTTTTTTCTCCGCTGCCTTTTTCTTCTTCATCGCATCGTGGAACCGGTCCGCCCAGCCGTCCTTCACCAGCTGCTCGGCGCGCACCATCCTGAGTTCGCCCGGCGCGACATCGCGGCTGACCGCCGACCCTGCCGCGACAATAGCATCGGCACCGATGGTGACAGGCGCGATGAGCGACGAGTTGGAACCGATAAACGCCCCCGGTCCGATCACGGTCTTGTACTTGAAGTACCCATCATAATTGCAGGTGATGGTGCCAGCACCGATATTCGCGCCCGCGCCGATGGTGGCATCGCCGAGATAGGTGAGGTGGCTTGCCTTGGCGCCCTCGCCCAGCACGGCGTTTTTCACCTCGACGAAGTTGCCGATGAAGCTGCCTTCCTCCAGCACCGTGCCGGGGCGTAGGCGCGCGAAGGGGCCGACCTTGACCCCGCTGGCGAGCCGCGCACCCTCGATGTGGCTGTTGGCACGGATCAACACCTTGTCGGCGACCGTCACGCCGGGGCCGAAGAACACATTGGGCTCGATTGTCACGTCGCGGCCCAGCACGGTGTCGTGGCTGAAGAACACCGTCTCGGGCGCGATCAGGGTCGCGCCGTCATCCATCGCCTGAAGGCGGCGCGCGTCCTGCCAGCGGGCTTCGGCGGCAGCGAGTTCCGCGCGGCTGTTGATGCCCGCGACTTCGTCTGCATCGGTGTCGATCACCACCACCCGGTCGCCGCGCGCAATCGCGCCGGTCGCCACGTCGGGGAGGTAGTATTCGCCCTGCGCATTGTCATTGCCGACCGCTTCGAGCAGCGGCCACATATCGTCCGAATGCGCGACGATCAGCCCTGAATTGCACAGGCCACAGGCGCGTTCGGCGTCGTTGGCGTCCTTGTATTCAACCATCTTGCTGACAGTGCCGTCGGCATCGGCAATGATCCGCCCATAGGCGAGCGGATCGGCGGGGCGGAAGCCGAGCACCGCGACCTTGGCCCCGCCATCGAGCGCGGCGAACAGGCGGCGCACCGTATCGGCGCGAACCATCGGGCAATCGCCGAAACACACCAGCACCAGCCCGCTAAAATCGGCCAAGGCGTCCTTGGCCTGCAATGCGGCGTGGGCAGTGCCCAGTTGCGGCTCTTGCAGCGCGACCGTGACATCCTGTCCCGCCAGCGCCTTGCCAAGTTGCTCGTGCCGGTCACCCGCCACCACCACCGTGCGGGCGAGATCCGCCTCGGCTAGACTATCGAGCAGGTGCAGCAGCATCGGCTTGCCCGCGATGGTGTGCAGCACCTTATGCGTATCGCTTTTCATGCGGGTGCCCTTGCCCGCGGCAAGGATGATAGCGGCGAAAGGATGTGTCGTCGTGTTCATGGTGCCTGTCTTTAGGGAAAGGCGCGCCTGCCAGCAATTGCTTGCGGTTTGAAGAACCATCCGCCACCGCGCACACCATGACGACGATCCCTTTTGACGCCATCGGCTTCGACCTCGATGGCACCCTGCTCGATACGTTCCGCGATCTTGGTGCGGCGGTAAACCATGCTCTGGTGTTGGGCGGCTTCGCGGAAGTCTCGGTCGAGACCAGCAAGGACCTGATCGGCGGCGGGGCCAAGATCATGCTCGCCCGCGCGATCGAGGCGCAGGGCGGCGTCGCCGAGGACGAGTTCAAGCGGCTCTACAAGGCGATGCTGGGCTTCTACGAACAGAACAACGCTGTCCACACCGCCCCGTACCCCGGTGTGCGCGAGGCGCTGGCGGAATTGGCCGCGCAGGGCGTGCGGATGGCGGTCGTCACCAACAAGTTCGAAGCCTTCGCCCGCAACGTGCTCACCCAGCTCGATCTGATCGGCACGTTCGAGACGGTGATCGGCGGCGATTCCATGGGGAAAGGCCCGGACGGCCAGTTCCTCGCCAAGCCCCACCCCGCCCCCGTCCTCAAGGCGCGCGAGGCATTGGGAGGCGGGCGCTTTGTCTTCATCGGCGATTCCACCTATGACGTGCGCGCCGCCAAATCTGCTGGCGTACCGGTGATCGCGGCGGCCTATGGCTATTGCGACAGGCCCCCGCATGAGCTCGGCGCAGATGCGGTGATCGATTCGTTTGCGGAGCTGATTCCCGCCCTCAGAGCCTTCAACACCGCGGCCTGACCTTACGGCATCGCACCCTGTCAGTTCGGATGTTGCAAGCCGAGCGCGAAAGTGCCACGCAGCGCCCGCATTTTGCTTTACGCAGGCGTAAACCGCGCCGCATGTTTGGACAGGAGAACCCACATGACCATCAGCTTCAAGGACAAGGTCGCAATCGTCACCGGTGCCGGCGGCGGGCTCGGCAAGGCCTATGCGCTCGAACTCGCCCGTCGCGGCGCGAAGGTTGTCGTCAACGACCTCGGCGGTTCGCGTGACGGCACCGGGACTTCGGATGCGGCTGCACAGGTTGTCGCCGAAATCGAAGCGATGGGCGGCGAAGCGGTCTCCAACGGCGGTTCGGTCACCGAATTCGAGCAAATGGAAAAGATGGTCGCCGACGCCAAGCAGAAGTGGGGCGGCGTCCATGTGCTGATCAACAACGCGGGCGTACTGCGCGACAAGACCTTCGCCAAGATGGAGCCGGCCGACTTCGAATTCGTCGTCAAAGTGCACCTCACCGGCAGCGCCTTCGCCACCAAGGCGGCGTGGGAAACCATGCGCGAGCAGGGCTATGGCCGTATCCTGATGACCGCGTCTTCGACCGGCCTGTTCGGCAATTTCGGCCAGGCGAACTACGGCGCGGCCAAGCTCGGCCTTGCCGGTCTGACCAAGACGCTGGCACTGGAAGGCGCGAAGTATAACGTGCGCTGCAACACCCTGTCGCCGGTCGCGGGCACCCGCATGACCGAAGACCTGTTCCCCGAAGAAGCCTTCAAGCTGTTCGCTCCGGAAAACGTGGTCCCGGCTGCGCTGTTCCTCGTCAGTGAAGACGCGCCGACCAACGCCATCGTTGGCGCAGGCGCGGGCGGCTTCCACTCCTCGTGGACCGTGATGAACGATGCGGTGTGGCTGAAGGACGAAGACCGCACGCTGGAAGGCTTTGCCGCGCGCTGGGAGGAGATCAATTCCTTCACCAACCTCGTCGCCCCGCAATCGGGCTCCGAGCAGTCGGGCAACATCCTTCGCGCGATGCAGAAGGTCACCGGCACCGGCCCCGCAAGCGCGCGCGGGTAAGAACGGTTAGACCGAGAACAGAAGGCCCGTCCCTGCGAGGGGGCGGGCCTTTGCTGTATGTGGTTCAGTCCTCAACCGCCTTCAGCAGCTTGCGCTCCATCGGTGCGAGCACATTGGCCAGGTCATGCCCGCGTTTCAGCACCTGTCCGTGTTCGCCGAACAGCGTCCACATCCCCTGCTTCGATCGCAAGGCCGGACGCTTCTCCAGCCGCGCCTGAGGCCGCTCGGCCGTGCGGCGGAAGGCGGCGAAGGTGGCCGCATGGGCATCGAAATCCATCGCATAATCGCGCCATTGCCCGGCCGCGACCATCCGCCCGTAAAGGTCGAGGATGCGAGTGAGTTCGGCCCGCTCAAACCCGACCTGATCTGCGCTCCGTCCGGGAAAGGGAACCACCTGACCATGACCACCGGGGCTCTGCATTCCTGAGGTCAACCGGTTAGTCCTTGGCCGCGCTCTTGCGGATGCGCACCGGCGCAGGCGGCGCAGCGCGTTCGGCCAGCATCGCCTTCATTAGCGCCATTTCCTCGCGCATCGACGTAATCTCGGCCTCGAGCTTTTCGATGCAGTCGCGGCGCGGGCTGCCCTGCTCGTCGCACGGCGGATCATCGCAGGGCGTGCCATAGGGGATGAATTCGCGCAGCCATTCTTCCGCGGGCACCAGTGTCGAGCGGGCCTTCAGTCCGATCATGGTCGCGCCAGCGGGCACATCCTCGGTCACGACCGCATTTGCGCCGACCCGCGCCCGCTCGCCCACGACAATCGGCCCGATGATCTGCGCGCCCGAACCGATGATGACATTGTCCATCAAGGTCGGGTGACGCTTGCCGCCCTTGCCGTTGGTGGGGTTCGATCCGCCCAGTGTCACGCATTGGTAGATCGTGACATTATCGCCGATCTGCGCCGTCTCGCCGATCACGGTGAAGCCGTGGTCGATGAAGAAGTTCTTGCCGATGGTGGCGCCCGGATGGATGTCGATCGCGGTTAGCGCGCGCGAGAAATGGTTCACAAACCGCGCGAGGAAATACAATCGCGCCTCGAACAGCCAATGCGCCACGCGGTGCAACCCCAGCGCGAGCACGCCGGGATAAAGCAGGATTTCCCAACGCGAACGCGGCGCAGGATCGCGCGCCCGCACCGAGTCGAGATAGCTGATCAGCCGTTCAAACATCGCCCGTCACATTCCCACCAAAGCCTGCGCGATGCAACTCGCAGGGCCTAGAACAGACGCTGCTGTTCGGGGCCGTGAAGGGCCTCGAGCGCGGCGCGCCACACAGACATGGTGGCAGGCGTCTGACGTTCAAGAGAGATCCGGTCGATTGCCGCCACCAACGCCTCGATCGCGGCAAAGCTGCGAGTCGTGCGCGGCACCAGATATTCGCTCGCCCCTTCCGCCAGAATGAGCCCGCGCTGCTGGGCATGGGCGAGGATGAGCTCGCCCGCCATCTCGTCATCAGGCGCGCGGATTTCGAGCTGCAAGGACCCGCCGATGCGGGAAGCGAGATCAGGCAATGCGATGCGCCAGCCGCCGTGATCAGGATCGGCATTGGCGATCATCAGCAGCGCCCCGCCCTCACGCGAGCCGCCCTGTTGCACGGCGTTCCAGCGGTGGAACAGCACGGTCTCGTCGAGGGTTTCCGCATCGTCGATCACGTCGAGCTGGCCCGCTCCGTGGAGGCTCTGCGCCCAGCGGCCCAGCACCGTCTTGCCGGAACGCGGCGGGCCGATCAGCACGGCGACATGGTATGGCCAGCTTCTCAGCGTCCGCAACGCTTCGATCACCGCAGCATTGGCCGAGCCGACCACGATCCGCAGAGCGCCCGCAGGCGCACGCGCCGCCAGCGGCAGGGCGATCTGGGACGGCTCGCCCATTGCGGCGGCCTTAGCGACTGATGGCGAGCGCGTTGGCCCCGCGCCGCACGCTGAACCCGCGCGCTTCCAGAGCGGCGGCGAGGTCTTCAAGCGATCCGGCATAGCTCACCGACATCACCGAAGTGCCGCCGATTGCCGTGCTGGTGACGCCCACGCCGCGCACGCCGCCGGTGCCCCGCACTGCGCCAAGTGCCGAATCGAACGCGGCGGCATCGGGAGTGGCAAATTGCACCGTGATACTCCGCACCGCAGCCTCGCCCGGCTCGACCCCGGTGACCGGCTCCGCTTCGATCCGCGGCACCGCGCCGCTGGCCGCTGCCGCTGCTGCGGCCTTGCGTGCCTGAGCCGCGCGACCGATCTCGATCAACCGCTGAATAGCGGGATCAATCTCGCCCCCGGCCCCGAACCGCAGGCTCGGGTCAGGACGCAAAGTGCCGGAGTTCAGCGCAGCGGTAAAAATGCCGTCCATCCGCTCGACCGCCTGCGCCAGCATCGCCGGGAGCGCATCGGCGCTGTCGGCCTTGAGCGTGAAGGTGTCGAGCGGGCGGCTATCTGGGCCGTAGCGCGCAGTGAAGGTGCCGCTGACAGGTCCACCAGGGAACTGGTGATCGAGCCGCGCAAAGGCCATCAACACGTCGGTCGCGCCATATTGATCCAGCGTCGAGCGCCACCACGCGCGGCTGCGCCTGCCCGCCTGCCCGAAATTGACGAGCAGCGAATCGCCTCCCGCTCCGGAAAGGCGGACGTAATCGATCCGGCTCCCGCCCGGATTGAACTCCGCCCAGGCGCGCTGCCACGGGTTACGCTGCTCAAAGGTGATATAGGCGCCGCCCGAATCCTGCACCGGGATCAACAGCAGCGGGGCCGATCGCACCTGCTGCGCCGCTCCGCCGAGATAGGAGCCCGCGCGCTGGCGATCGAACACTACGCCCAGCGTCGCGATATAACGCCGGGGGCCCAAACGCTCCTGCTCGATCACAATGGCCGAGACTAGCCCGTCGAGCTGGCTGTCGGACAATTTGGGGCCTTTCAGCTTCTCCCACGCCTTCTTCTGCGCCTCGCGCCAGCCATTGGCGCGGGCATCTTCGGCGCTTTTGCCCTTCACATCGACGCTGATGCCCTTGACCTCGATGTCGGCGCTGGCGGCGGTGGGCGCGATGCCGCGCTCGCCCGCAACCTGCGCCACCAAGGCATAGCCACCGCCCATCAGCGCAAGCGCCAAAGCCGCACCGCCAAGCCATCGCCGCAAGGGGCGAGATAGGGCAGCACCGGGGCTGGGAAGGGAAAGAGACGCGCTCATGGGGAAAACGCCATGTCCTTTGCCCAATGGCGAGTGGAATTCCAAGCGCGAAAGGCTATGGGACTGCGCATGACTTCGGGGACAAACGAGAGCAGCCCGCCGCAAGGCACCGGCTACACCTATGCCGACGCCGGCGTATCCATCGCTGCGGGCAATGCGCTGGTCAAGGCCATTGCGCCCTTGGCGAAGGCGACGGCGCGCCCCGGTGCGACGAGCGAACTCGGCGGGTTTGGCGGGTTTTTCGATCCCAAGGCGGCCGGATATAATGATCCGCTGCTGGTCGCGGCCAATGATGGCGTAGGCACCAAGCTGAAGCTCGCCATCGAGCATGACCGGCATGACACGGTGGGGATCGATCTGGTCGCCATGTGCGTCAACGATCTGATCGTGCAGGGCGCCGAACCCTTATTCTTCCTCGACTATTTTGCCACCGGCAAGCTGGAGAACGGCGTTGCCGAACGTGTGATCGCTGGGATCGCAGACGGCTGCAAACTCGCCGGCTGCGCGCTGATCGGCGGCGAAACGGCGGAGATGCCGGGGATGTATGCGGCGGGCGATTATGACCTTGCGGGCTTCTGCGTCGGCGCGGTGGAGCGCGGCGAGCAGCTTACGGGCGACAAGGTTGCACCGGGCGATGTGTTGCTGGGGCTGGCTTCGAGTGGAGTGCACTCCAACGGCTATTCGCTGGTGCGCAGGCTGGCGGCGGACAAGGGCTGGAAGCTCAATCGCCCGGCCCTGTTCGATCAGGAGCAATTGCTGATCGACGCCCTGATCGCGCCGACGCGCATTTACGTTGCGAGCCTGCTGCCGCTGATCCGTGAGGGGCTGATCAATGCGCTCGCCCACATCACTGGCGGCGGGTTGCTCGAAAACATCCCACGCATTCTGCCCGATGGCGCACACGCGGTGGTCGATGCCGACCTGTGGCCCCAGCCGCGCCTGATGGCCTTCCTGCAAGCACAGGGGCATATCGAGCCCGAAGAAATGGCGCGCACCTTCAACTGCGGGGTCGGCATGGTGCTTGCCGTGACGGAAGATCGCGTGGCTGAAGTCACCCAGCGGCTCGAAGCGGCGGGCGAGACCGTAGTCCCCGTCGGCCTGATTGAGAGCGGTGAGACGGGGTGCACCGTCCGCGGTTCAGTCGAAACTTGGTCCGCCAAGAGCGACTGGAACGCGACGCACCTTGCTTGATTGTCGTCACCCTGAACTTGTTTCAGGGTCCATCGTGCCGCAAAGTAGCGTCGGCGCTGCGGGAGGAATGGATGCTGGAAGCGCAGCTCTGCTTGCAGAACCGAGTTCAGCATGACGGATAAGTCCAAAATCGCCGTCCTCATTTCCGGCGCAGGGACCAATATGGCCGCGCTGGTCTATGCCAGCCGGATAGGCGACTGCCCCTATGAGGTGGTGCTGGTCGCCAGCAATGACGCGCAAGCCCCCGGCCTCGCGCTCGCCGCCGCTGAGGGGATCGCCACGTTCGCCCACCCTCACAAAGGCATGACCCGCGAGGCGCATGACGCCGCGATGGAAGACGCCGTGCGGCAAGCGGGCGCGGACTACATCGTGCTGGCGGGCTATATGCGCATCCTCTCGGACGGGTTCGTGGAACGCTGGCAGGGCCGGATGCTCAACATCCACCCCTCGCTGCTGCCGCTGTACAAGGGGCTGGATACCCACGCCCGCGCCATCGCGGCGGGGGACACCCACGGCGGAACCAGCGTCCATCTGGTGACGCCGGAGCTCGACGCAGGCGAGGTGCTGGCGCAAGTGCGCGTGCCGATCGTGGCGGACGATACGCCCGAAAGCCTCGCCGAGCGGGTGAAGCTCGCCGAACACCAGCTCTACCCGCGTGCCGTGGCCGAATGCGTGTCGCGCTGGCGCGATCCGGCGGCGCTGCTGGCGCGGTTGCGCGCCCTCGCGCTCGCCTTGCCCGAAAGCGACGAGCGCGAGAGCCACGGCAGCCCCGGCTTTCGCGTGGGCGGCGAGAAGACCGGGAAATACTTCGCCTATTTCGCCGACCAGCACCACGGCACACCGCACATCGCGCTGCTGGCGCGCACCGGATCGATGGACGAGTTGCTCAACCTCGTCGAAAGTCAGCCGGACGTCTATTTCAAGCCCGCCTATTATGGCGCGAGCGGATGGGTCGGGATCATCCTCAACCGGCCCGGCGTGGATTGGGACGAGGTTGCCGAATGGCTCCACCGCAGCTGGCGCAGCGTCGCACCCAAGCGGCTGACGCGGATGATGGACATCGCGGACGAATTTTGATGGCGCCCACTCGCGATCACCTGCTGGCCCGAGGCCCGTTAGCGACCCGCGCCAACGCCTTTCTCGGCAAGGCGTGGCAGCGCGGCTGGCTGCCCCCGCCTGCGCTTGATCCTGACGCGCTGTGGGCGCTCGCCGCCAAGCCCTTTGGCGCGCGGGCCGAGGCGGTGGAGTATGGCGGGCGCACGGACGAAGACGTCGCCGATTTCCGTGAACGGCTTACCCGCCTGATCGCGGCGGCGGCGCAAGAAGCGGATCTCAACCCACTCGGGCGCGCGATGGCATGGGGGCAGTTGTCGCGGGTGGTTAAGAACCGGCTGGCCTTCGGCGCGCTGTGGCTGGAGCGGCCAGAGCTGCTGGAAACACCCATCGCCCCGCCGATCATCGTCATCGGCCATATGCGCAGCGGCACGACCCGCATCCACACGCTGCTCGCCGCCGATCCGGCGTTCTCGCACACCCGCTATTGCGATGCCTATCACCCCGTGCCCGCACGGCTCGGCATGAACCGCGTCAAGGCGGCGCTCGAGCTGGCGATGCTCGGCGCGCTCAATCCGTGGATGCAGTCGATCCACCCGATGGCGGCAAGCGGGGTCGAGGAAGAGTTGGCCTGGCTCAGCGCCGCGCTCCACCATTCGATCTACGAATCGCAGTGGCATATCCCGGCCTATTCGGCGTGGAGCGAGGCGCGTGACCCCGCGCCAATCTACCGCGAGTTTGCCCGCATCCTGCGCACCGATGCCGCCACCCGCGGCGTGGCGGACAAGCCGCGCGTGCTCAAAGTCCCGGCCTTTGCGGAGGATTTGGGGACGCTGCTGTCGCTGTTCCCCGAAGCGCGGCTGGTGATCGCCCACCGCGCGCATGACGCGGTGCTGCGCAGCGCGGTATCACTCGCGGCGAACCAGATGGCGATCCAGTCGGATGCTTGTGACCTCGCCAGCATCGAAGCGCGGTGGCAGCACAAGATTGCCTTACGCGAAGCACGCATGACGGAGGCGCTGGCGGGCTGGCAGGGGCCGATCGCGCGACTGACCTTCGAAGACCTCAACGCCGATTGGGAGGGCGCAATTGCGCGCTGCTATGCCGATCTCGGCATCACGCTGACCGGGCCTGCGCTGCTGGGGATGCACAACGTGATGGCGGCGAGCGAAGCGGGCCAGCATCACGCCCACGCGGCGCAACTCGCCCGCTTTGCCGAGGCGGACTGACGCGGCAAAGCAAAAGGGCCGCCCCCTTGCGGAGACGGCCCTTGGCAATGCGTCTGACCGTCAAATCAGCCGACGATTTCGTCTTCGTTGAAGAAGAAGGCGATTTCAATCGCGGCGTTTTCTTCCGAATCCGAACCGTGGACGGTGTTCTCACCGATCGACAGCGCCAGTTCCTTGCGGATCGTGCCGGGGGCAGCGTCAGCCGGGTTGGTCGCGCCCATGATGTCGCGGTTGCGGGTCACGGCGTCTTCGCCTTCGAGCACCTGAACCACCACCGGCTCGCTCATCATAAAGTCGACGAGTTCGCCGAAGAACGGACGCTCACGGTGCACGCCGTAGAAGCCTTCGGCCTGTTCGCGGGTCATGTGGATGCGCTTAGAAGCGACGACGCGCAGGCCGGCGTCTTCCAGCATCTTGGTGACGGCGCCGGTCAGGTTGCGACGGGTGGCGTCGGGCTTGATGATCGAAAAGGTGCGGGTGACCGCCATGGTAATGCTCCTGTGAACGTCTGTTCTGGTGAGGGGGATATTGGCCGCGCCCCGTAGATGCTGCGCTGCAAAATGGCAAGCGTCAGCGCGCGCGGGGCTCTGTGCGGGGCGGTTTCGTTCATGTCGGCGGTGTGGTATTGCGGTTGCAGGGCGCTCCGGGGGGACATCATGGATTACAACCACACGCTTTCACGCCGCCACTTTGCCGGCGCCGCGCTCATCGCGACCGGGATGGTCGCAACCGGGGGCATCGCCCGCGCCGCTGCGCCCGCGCAAACCGCAGGCGGTCCGATCGGGCCGTTCTATCCGATCCTGCGTCCGGGCGACGATGATTTCGACATGACCATGATCAAGGGCAACACCAGCCGTGCGCTTGGCCGGGTGATCGAAGTAACCGGCCGCGTGCTCGACCGTAAGGGCAATCCAGTCAGCGGCTCCGAGCTTGAAATCTGGCAGTGCAACGCGGCCGGACGCTATGCCCATCCGGGCGACATTGCGACCGCCCCGCTCGATCCCAACTTCCAGGGCTATGCGCGGCTGATGACCGGGCCGAGCGGCGAATGGCGGATCACCACGATCAAGCCCTCAGGCTATGACAGCCCGATCGGCCACCGCACGCCGCATATCCATTTCGACATCAAGGGCCGCCAGCACCGGCTGATCACGCAGATGTACTTCAGCGAGGATCACGCCACGAACAGCAAGGACGCGCTTTATAACGAGCTCGGCGAAGATGCCGTCACCGCAATGGCCGCGCAGGCCGAGGCTGACCGCTATCGCTGGGACATCGTGCTCGGCGAGGGTTGAGGCGGTCAACCGGCTTTCTTGGTGCCGATAATGATCTGCCCGGTGGTCGCGCTGTCATCGCCGGTGGTGGCGGTGACCGAGATCGACGATCCATCCGCCTTGCGCTCACCGCCGATCAGCACAGTGCCGTTGGTGGTCATTTCCAGCTGGATGTCGAACCCGGCCGCCTTGGCCGCATCACGGTAATGGGCGACGACCTTGTCGGCGGGCGCGTCGGCCTCGAACGCGACCATCGTGCCCTGCCCGTCCGGCTGGTTGACGACCGTATTGGTGATGACCTTCGAACCCGGAAACAGGGTGAAGCCAGCCGGCAGACTGACCGGCACATCCGCGCCCGATCGCAAGGTGGCATCGCCATCCTCGCCCTTGATCGTCATGCTGGTTTCGCCGGTGTCTTTGTCGATGGTGTATTCGGCGTTCTCGCCGTCTGCTGTGGTGAATTCGCCCGAGGTTTCCGATCCGCAGGCCGCCAACGCCAGAGCGCCGCCGCACACCATCACAAGTGCCAACCGTTTCATTGCCCAAATCCCCCCTATCGAAGCGGGATGCAGCATCTCTTATCGCAAGCGCTGGTGCAAGCCCCTCAGCCCTTCTTCACCCAGCGCCCGTTCTCCTGCGCGAAATAGGCGCGCGTGACATCCTCGCGCCCGTCATGCGCGCGCCAAGCGAGGCGTGCGGCGGGGGCAGCGTCGGGCGGGAACAACAGGAAGACCCGGGCAAATCCGCTGCTTTCGCGAAAGACGCCGTCGGCCAAGATCAGGTGGCTCGCCCCGTTGCTGGCGGCGATGTCGGTGGATAGCAGGATTGGCTGAAGCTCAGCGCCCGGCGCACCCGCTTCACCATTGGCGAGAAAGGTATCCGGCCCCGCTTGCCACAGCGTCCGCGCGATCACGGCGCGCTGTTCGGCATCGGCGGAGACGACCAACACCCGCTCGCCCTCATCCAGCGCGCGCTTGGCGATCAGGGCGACGACCTTTTCGAGCGGGTCATGGGTGTATTGCCAGAAATCGAGCTTCATTCCGGCTCACCTTCATGCGCACTGTGTTTCGACAGTCTGCGGCTGCGTAAAATCAGGTAGATCACGGCGGACGTCACAACCGCCGATATTGCTGGGCCGGGAAAAAGGACCGACCACGATTCCCCAAGCACGGCGAAAAATCCGACTGGCCATAAGACGAAATTCCACTCGCCATAAATGTAGACAAAGGTGGACGGAGCAAAGGCCAGGGCGAGCATGATCGCGCAGGCAGCATCAGTCAGCGGGCCGGGTTTGCCGATCGCGCGGCGCAGACCAAAGACTGCGCCGAGGACGACGATAGCAACCACCGCGAACGCAGCGGCAAAGAAATAGATCAGCCCCGAAAAATCGCTTGCCACAGCGGGCGTGGCAAGCGTCAGCATCGCCGCAACCGAAGCTGCCTTGCCTGACCGCGCTGCGAAACGATCCCGCGTCATCTGCTGGCCTTCCCGCCGCGGCACCGATCGGAACAATACTTCACATTGTCCCAATCCCGCTCCCACTTCTTACGCCACGTAAAGGGCAGCCCGCAGGCGAGGCAGGTTTTGGTCGGCAAATCCGATTTTTTGCGCATTTTTGGCATTATATGCGCCTCAAGCGCCGGCGGGCGCGTCCGCGCCCTTGGCTTCCTCGCTCACGCGGCCCAAGGGCCGCATCGCTGCGGGCGGCCAGTCGGCCTTTCGGCCCTGCGGGCCGATGAGCGTTTCTCCGATCAAATCTCGACCACATCCCGCACGAACTGGTCGAGCAGACGCACCCCGTATCCGGTTGCGCCCTTCTCCCACGTCTGCCCTGGCTTGTTCGACCAGACCATGCCCGCGATGTCGAGGTGCGCCCAAGGCGTGCCGTTCTTGATGAAGCGCTGGATGAACTGCGCCGCCGTGATCGAGCCCGCCTCACGCGGGCCGACGTTCTTGATGTCGGCGATCGGCGAATCGATCAGCTTGTCGTAATTCGGCCCGAGCGGCATCCGCCACAGCTTGTCACCGCTGGTCAGGCCCGCTGCTGAGAGCTGCGCCGCGAGCGTATCGTCATTGGCGAACATCCCGCCATATTCATTGCCGAGGCTGATGATCATCGCGCCAGTCAGCGTGGCAAGATCGACGATCCGCGCCGCGTCATACTGTTCCTGCACCCAATGCAGCACATCGCACAGGACCAACCGGCCCTCGGCATCGGTGTTGAGCACTTCGACGGTCTGGCCGCTCATCGTGGTGACGACATCGCCGGGGCGCTGCGCCTTGCCGTCGGGCATGTTCTCGACGAGGCCCACGACGCCGATCACGTTCGCCTTGGCCTTGCGGCTGACGAGCGCCAGCATCGCGCCGACGACCGCGCCCGCGCCGCCCATGTCCCACTTCATGTCTTCCATGCCCGGCGGCGGCTTCAGCGAGATGCCGCCGGTGTCGAAGGTGACGCCCTTGCCGACGAACACGGTCGGCTTGTCGCCCGCCGTGCCGCCGTTCCAGCGGATCGCGAGGATCTTCGATTCGCGCTCCGAGCCCTGCCCGACGCCGATCAGCGCGCCCATGCCGAGCGCGGTCATCTCCGCTTCGCCCAGCACGGTCAGTTCCACGCCGGTGCCGGCAAAGGCTTCCTCGCACGCGGCAACGAAGGTTTCGGGGTAGATGATGTTGGCCGGTTCCGTCACCAGTCCGCGGGTGAACTCCACCCCCTTGGCGAGCGCGGATTCTCGCTCCCACGCAGTGGCCGTGCCCTCGGGCGCGCCGGTGACGTGCACCATGGTCAGCGAGGGGCGCTTGTCCGCCGCAAGGCGCGTGCGGTATTTATCGTGCCGCCAGCCGCGCAGGCGCAAGCCGAGCAATACGGCCGCCGCGTCATCCGCTGAGAGCCCGGCATTGGCGAGATCGACCACCATCACCGTCTCACCCGAAGCAAGATACTTCGCGGTCAGCGCGGCGCCGGCCCGCTCCAGATTCGCGCGGCGGTCAGCGGCATCGGCTTCCCCCGCGCCGGCCAGCGCGATCCGCTTGACCGAACCGCCGAGGTTCGCAAAGCCATCGAACAATTGCCCGGCCCGGCCCGTAAAGCGCGAAGCTGCCGCGCCTTCGACAAATGTCGCATCAAGGCCGGTGATCGCCGCCCCCTGATTGATCACCCGCGCGTGCAGGCGAATATCGGCAGGAGGGGTGGCGGTGAGATGGATTTGCATGGGTACTCCGAAGAAGCATAAGCTCGGGCACACGGTCATGGTGTCCAGCACGTGCGACGAGCCGCGCGCCGGGGGGCGCAAACGCGATTGCGATTAGGCCCGAGCGGTGCAATAGGCAAGGCCATGTCGGGAGGCTTGTCAGACGGATCGCGGGACGGCGCGTGCCATGCCCAGCGCGTTCCGGGACGGGCTGGCGCGCCGCTTTGGGCGTTGGTCTTGGCGCTGCTGGGGACAGCCGCTCCGCTCGCCGCGCAGGGCGCGACTGCCGCGCCGCAAACCACCACTTCGACAAGCACTGCTCCCGCAGCTGCCGATGCAGAGGCCCCGCGCCAGATCGATTTCGAAGCCCGCGAGCTGAGCTACAACAACGAAACTGAAACCGTGACCGCGCGCGGCAATGTGATCCTGCGCTCCGAAGACCGCTCGGTCCGTGCCGATGAAGTGGTTTGGGACCGCAATTCAGGCCGCATAATCGCCAGCGGCAATATCCGGCTGGTGGACGAGGCGGGCAATCAGCTGTTCACCGACCAAGTCGAACTGACCGAAGAATTCGATACCGGCGCGATGAGTGAACTCCTCATCGCCCTGCGCGCTGGTGGCCGGCTTGCCGCGCGATCGGCAGAACGCGGGGAGGACGGCGTCGCAGTGCTGACCGATGCCGCCTACAGCGCCTGCCCGGTGGTCGATGCCGAAGGCTGCGCTGCCGATCCCAGCTGGCGGATCACGGCCAAACGGGTGATTTACAACCAGAAGACCAGTGTCGTCAGCTTTTCGGGCGCGGTGCTCGAACTGTTCGGCGCGCGCATCCTGCCGCTGCCGGGTCTCGGATTTCGCACGGATGGCAAGGGTACATCCGGCTTCCTCGTCCCCGACATCCGCATCACGCAGGTCAACGGGCTCGAACTGTCCGGCGAGTATTACTGGCGTTTCGGCGACAACCGCGATCTGACGCTGGGCGCCTATGTCTTTTCCAACGTGGCCCCGATGGCGAGCGCGGAGTGGCGGCACCTTACTGACAAGGGCGCCTACCAGATCACCGGCTACGGCACCTTCAGCGACCGCCTGACCGATTTCACCGGAGCGGACAGCTTCCAGAGCGATCCGCGCGGCTACCTTGACGCCAATGGCCGGTTCCAGTTTTCGCCCGACTGGAGCTTCACTTCCTCGATCCGCTTGGCATCAGACCGCACCTTCCTGCGTCGCTACGATATCAGCCGCGATGACCGGCTGCGTTCGACCGTCAATCTCGAACGGATCACGGATCGTTCCTATCTCTCGGTGGCGGGCTGGGCGACCCAGACGCTGCGACTGAACGCCGATCAGGGGCAGGTGCCGCTGGCCCTGCCCGCGATTGATTTCCGCCAGAAGCTCGCCGACCCGGTCTTGGGCGGCACTGTGCAGTTTCAGGCGAACAGCCTCGCGCTGCTGCGCAATGATGGGCAAGACACCCAGCGCGCCTTTGCCGGGGCGCAGTGGGATCTGAAGCGGCTGACCGGCCTGGGGCAGGTCGTCACCTTGACCGCGCTGGTGCGCGGCGATGTCTACAACACCAACAACAGCATCGCGACCACCACGGCCAGCTACCGCGGCACCGAAGGCTGGACGACGCGCGGCATCGCCACGGCAGCGATCGACATCGAATGGCCGTTCGTGGGCGAAGCGTTCGGCGGCACGCAGGTGTTCAAACCGCGCGTCCAAATCGTCGCCAGCCCCAAGATCCGCAATCTCGACGTTCCCAATGAAGATGCGCGCGCGATCGATCTGGAAGATTCCAACCTGTTCGCGCTCAACCGCTTCCCCGGATACGACCGGGTCGAGGATGGCAGCCGCGTCACTTGGGGCGTCGACTGGGAATTGCAGCGCCCCGGCTGGCGCGTGCGTTCGACCATCGGCCAGTCCTTCCGGCTGGAAGCCCCGCGTGACGATATCTTCCCCGAAGGCACCGGCCTGTCCGAACGGGTATCCGATTTCGTCGGTCGCACCGAAGTCCGGTTCCGTAACCTTGTGAGCTTCACCCACCGCTTCCGGCTCGACAAGGACAACTTCGCTATCCGCCGCAACGAAATCGACGCAACCGTCGGCTCGCGGCGGACCTATCTGGAGGTTGGCTACCTGAGGCTGAACCGCGACATCGCCACGGTCGAGGATCTGCGCGACCGCGAGGAAGTGCGCGCCGCCGCGCGGGTTGCCATCGGGCGCAAGTGGTCGGTGTTCGGATCGGGGGTGTTCAACCTTACTGACGAGGAAGAAGACCCGGTGTTCCAGCCCGACGGCTTCCAGCCAATCCGCACCCGGCTCGGCGTTGCCTATTCCGACGACTGCATCGAATTCGGCGCCACCTGGCGGCGCGATTTCATCGACGCGGGCGATGCGCGGCGCGGCAATGCGTTCCAGCTGTTCTTTGCGATTCGCAATCTGGGCTTCCGCTGATCGGCGCGAATTGGCAGGCTTGGCAAATGGCGTTAAGGAAGCCGCCTAAAGCAAGCTGGCCGCGCTCTGGGGGATCGGGTGGGACTCAGCTTCCATTAAGCCGGTAGAGGACAGTGGCGACACATTGCGTGACGGGTCGCGCGACATGATTGGCCACACGTCAGGCTAAAGAACGGGAACGAACGAGTGAGTGTAAAGCTGTTTTCCAAGGCGCTGTTTGCCCGAACCGGAACCGCGCTTGCGGTGGCCGGGATGATCAGCCTTGCGCTGACGCCGGTTGCGGCTCCGGCCCAGACCGTCGCCGTGCCGACCGCGGACAATCCCTTCGGCCTGCCCGAAGACATCACCCTGTTCGGCAAGGCCGATCCCGACCGCCGCACGGCCACCGCGATCGTCAATGGCTTCGTTATCACCGGCACCGATATCGATATGCGCGTGGCGCTGGTGACGGCGGCATCGGATGCCGCGATTTCCGAAGATGAAATGTTGCGTCTGCGAGTGCAGGTGCTGCGAAACCTGATCGACGAAACGCTCAAGATCCAGGCCGCTGCCGCAGCCGAGATGGAAGTGAAGCGCGAAGAGGTCGAACAGACCTACCAGCAGCTCGCCGCCCAGAATTTCGGCAGCGATCCGAAGAAGATGGACGAATACCTGGTCTCGATCGGTTCCTCGTCCGCCTCGCTCAAACGCCAGATCGAAGGCGAAGCGGCTTGGGAGAACCTCCTGCGCCGCAACATCATGCCGTTCGTCAATGTGTCGGCGGAAGAGGTCAATGATTCGCTCAAGCGGATGAACGAAGCCAAGGGCACCGACGAATACCGGCTGGGTGAAATCTTCCTGTCCGCCACCAGCGAAAACCGCGCGGCAGTGCTCGCCAATGCCCAGCAGATCGTTCAGCAGTTGCAGCAGGGCGGCAGCTTTGTCGCCTATGCGCGCCAATATTCCGAAGCGACCACCGCAGTGGTCGGCGGCGATTTGGGCTGGGTGCGGCTGGGTCAGCTCCCCCCGCAGCTCGCCGCGGCGGCCCGCACCATGAGCGCCGGGCAGTTGCAGGGGCCGATCGAAATTCCGGGCGGCTTTTCGATCCTGTACCTCATCAACAAGCGTCAGGTGCTGATGGCCGATCCCAATGAGGCGGTGCTGAACCTGAAGCAGATCTCGGTCATGTTCCCGGCCGGCGTCACTCAGGCCCAGGCCGAAGCGCGCGTGAATGAATTCGGCAGTTTCGTCGACGGTCTCCGGGGCTGCGCAAATGTCGAAGCGGCCGCAGCAACAATCGGCGCCGAGGTGGTAACCAACGACCAGATCAAGGCCGAGGCGCTGCCGCCGCAGCTGCGCGACATCATCCTTAACCTCCAGATCGGGCAGACCACCCCGCCGTTCGGCAATATCCAGGAAGGCGTGCGGGTGTTCATGCTGTGCGGCCGCGACGATCCCAAGGACGCCGGCGCCCCGACCTTCGCCGCGGTGATGGACCAGCTGGAAGAAGAACGCGTCAACAAACGCGCCCAGCGCTTCTTGCGCGATCTGCGTAACGACGCTTACATCGAATACAATTGACGCCGCCCGCCCCATCCCTGGCCGCGCCGCTTGCGATCAGCCTCGGCGATCCGGCCGGGATCGGGCCGGAGGTCATCCTTGGCGCATGGGCACGTTTGCGGGCTCAACGCCGCGCGCCTCCCGCCTTCGTGGTCGGCGGGCCGCAATTGCTGCGCGGGCTCGCCGAACGGCTCGGGATCGACTGCCCGATCGTGCCGATTGCCGACCCAGCCGAAGCGATGTTCGCCGCCGGGGCGGGGTTGCCGGTTCTTGCGGGGCTAGATGGCCCCTCATCGCCCGGTCATCCCGCAGCAGATGGTGCCCGGTTGGCGCTTGCTTCGCTGCAATGGGGCACGAAATTCGCGCTTTCGGGGGTGGCCGCCGGACTGGTGACTGCGCCGGTTTCCAAGGGTGAATTGGCCGCGATCGGGTGGGATTACCCGGGACAGACCGAATTCCTCGCCGACGCCTGCGGGCGGCCCTATCGCGATGCGGTGATGATGCTGGCGGGGCCGTCGCTCCGCACCGTGCCGCTGACCGTCCATGTGGCACTGGCTGAGGTGCCTGCGCTGATTTCGGCGGAGCTGATCATCCACAAGGCGCGGATCGTGGCCGCAGGATTGCGCCGCGATTTCGGGATTCCCGCCCCGCGCCTCGCGATTGCGGCGCTCAACCCGCACGCGGGCGAAGGCGGCAAGTTCGGGGATGAGGAAGCGCGCATCATCGCCCCTGCCATCGCCGCCTTGCAGGCCGAGGGGATCGCTGCGTTCGGCCCCGTCCCGGGCGACGCGCTGTTCACGCCGCGAGCACGCGCGGGCTATGACGCGGCCTTGTGCATGTATCACGATCAAGCCCTGATCCCTCTCAAAGCGCTGGAGTTCGACGAAGGCGTCAATGTCACCTTGGGTTTACCGCTCATCCGCACCTCGCCCGACCACGGCACCGCCTTCGACATCGCCGGACGAGGCTCGGCCGATCCCGGCGCGATGGCAGCGGCAATCGTGATAGCGAGCGAGATGGCCACAGCCCGGGCAAGCGCCGGTGCCTGACCTTCCCCCCATCCGCGAGGTCATCCAGCGGCACAACCTCGCCGCGTCCAAGGCGCTGGGGCAGAACTTCCTGCTGGATGAGCAACTGCTCGCCCGCATTGCCGCGCTTCCCGGCGACCTCACGGGCCAACAGGTGCTCGAAGTCGGCCCCGGACCCGGCGGCCTGACCCGCGCGCTGCTCAGAGCGGGCGCACGCGTCACCGCGATCGAGATGGACCGCCGCTGCATGCCTGCCTTGGCGGAACTCGGCGAGGCCTTCCCCGGCCAGTTGACCGTGATCGAGGGCGATGCGCTGAAGCTGGATCATGCCGCGCTGATGCACGGCGCGCCCTTCCACGTGCTCTCCAACCTGCCCTACAACGTCGGCACCGCGCTGTTCGTGCGCTGGCTTTCGGGTGAGGCGTGGCCCCCGCTGTGGCAATCGCTCACCCTGATGTTCCAGCGCGAAGTCGCCGACCGGATCGTCGCGGAGGCCGGAGACGACGCCTATGGCCGCCTCGCCGTGCTGGCGCAGTGGCGGGCCGAGGCGCGGTTGGCGATGAAGGTCCATCGCAGCGCCTTCACCCCGCCCCCCAAGGTGATGAGCGCCATCGTCCACGTGACCCCCGCCGCCATGCCCGAAGGCGTCTCGGCCCGGATGCTCGAACGCCTCACCGAAGCCGCCTTCGGCCAACGCCGCAAGATGCTGCGGCAGAGCCTGAAGGGCGTGCCGGGCGCGCTGGAAGCGCTCGCGGCGCTGGGGATCGACGAGACCCGGCGGGCCGAGACGGTCAGCGTGGCGGAGTTCGTGGCGGTGGCGAAGGCGCTCACCGCCTGACTGCCGGGCGGGCACAGCCTCCGATTCGCGACCTCTCCACACACTGTTGGAGACACATGAGACACTGTCCAGAAGCCAAAAACCTGCCCCCACAAGCTGTGCGTCTGAGATAGGACACAAGGGAGCGAGGCGGGCCATAATGTGCTGCCTGCCCAGATTGGCGCGAGTAGGAAAGCGCGGACGTGCCCGCAGCCGACCGGTGCGCGGGACATCGACGAAAAGCAGCGTGCGGAGACTGCTAGTGGTGCGGAGTTCGTTGATTTGGCGAGGGTATTGACGACTAACACCTAGACGGGCACCTTTCGGTTCAAGGGCACTGATTGGGGGTCGAGATGAAAATTGCCAAGAAGACGCAGGATCGGCTCGCTGCTGGCCTCAAGAAGTATCAGCGTATCGTCCGTCAGATCGCCGAGAGGGACGTGTCGGAAGCCGACACTGTCACCGTCATCAAGGACATGCTTTCTGAGATATTCGGCTATGACAAATACGAGGAACTGACCAGCGAGCAGCAAATTCGCGGCACATTCTGCGATCTTGCGATCCGTGTGGAAGGTAAGGTTCATTATCTCGCCGAAGTAAAGTCGGCCGGTACTAGCTTATCCGAAAATCACCTCCGTCAAGCAGTCAACTATGGAGCGCATGAGGGGATCGAGTGGATCATTTTGACCAACTCTGTCGAATGGAGAATTTTCCGGATCAAATTCGGCCAGCCCATCGATTGGGAAGAGGTCTGCACCTTCAATATCACCGAACTATCCATGCGCTCGCAGGACGACGTGGAAAAGCTGGCGATGCTATGCAGGGAGAGCGTCTCCAGCGACGCGCTTGATGTCTTCCATAAACAGGCACAAATCGTAAACCGGTTTGTGATTGCGGAAGTTCTTCAATCGGATCAGATTGTTTCATCGATCCGCCGGGAGATCAGAAAGCTTTTTGACGGGGTCAAGGTCACAGACGATCAGATCCGCATCATCCTCACGAATGATGTCATTAAACGAGACGCGCTGGACGGCGACGGCCCCAAAGCTGCCAAGGCGATGGTAAAAAAGGTGGTGACCGCACAAGCCCGGCGCGCTGCCAAGCAGGCAGCCGAGTAAACGGCTACCCCGCCTTCTTGCGCAACCGCCAAGCATGGAGCAGCGGCTCAGTGTAGCCGCTCGGCTGTTCCACCCCCTTGAAGATCAGCTCCTTCGCCGCGCTAAAGGCCGCGCCGTTTTCGTTGCCGGTGAGCGGCTCGTAAAGCGGATCGCCCGCGTTCTGCGCGTCGACCTTGGCGGCCATGCGGCTGAGCGAAGCCATCACCTGCGCCTCGGTAATCACCCCGTGGAACAGCCAATTGGCGATGTGCTGCGAGGAAATGCGCAAGGTCGCGCGGTCCTCCATCAGGCCGACGTCGTTGATGTCGGGCACCTTGGAACAGCCCACGCCCTGATCGACCCAGCGCACCACATAGCCGAGCAGGCCCTGACAATTGTTGTCGAGCTCCTCGTTGATCTCGGCCTCGGACCAGTTGACCCCGTCGGCCAGCGGAATGCTAAGCAGCGCGTCGAGGCCCATCGGTTCGGGGAGCGACTTCTGCACGGCGAAGACATCCTCGGCATGGTAATGCAGCGCGTGGAGCGTCGCGGCGGTGGGCGATGGCACCCATGCGGTGTTCGCCCCGGCGCGAAGGTGGGCGATCTTTTCGACCATCATCTGCCCCATCAGATCGGGCGCCGCCCACATGCCCTTGCCGATCTGCGCCTTGCCCGACAGGCCGTGCTTGAGGCCGATGGCGACGTTGCGCGCCTCGTAGGCCTTGAGCCAGTCCGAACCCTTCATCGCGCCCTTCCTCAGCATCGGCCCGGCCCGCATCGAGGTGTGGATTTCGTCGCCCGTCCGGTCGAGGAAGCCGGTGTTGATGAACACGATCCGGTCGCGCACGGCGTAAATACAGGCGGCGAGGTTCGCCGAAGTGCGGCGCTCCTCGTCCATCACGCCGACCTTGATGGTATGGCGCGGGAGTTTGAGCAAATCCTCAACCGCGTCGAACAGGTCGTTGGTGAAGGCACATTCCTCCGGCCCGTGCATCTTGGGCTTCACGATGCAGATGCTGCCGCAGCGTGAGTTACCGAACTTGCCGTGGCCCTCGACATCGAGCGCGGAGATCGCGCTGGTGAAGACCGCGTCCATGATACCTTCAGGGATTTCGCTGCCATCAGCGAGGCGGATCGCCGGGTTGGTCATCAGGTGGCCGACATTGCGCACGAACATCAGGCTGCGGCCCGAAAGGCTGTGCTGGGTGCCGTCCGGCGCGGTGTAGGTTTTGTCGCCTGCCAGCGTGCGGGTGAGGGTCTTGCCGCCCTTTTCAAAGCTCTCCGATAGATCGCCGCGGATGATGCCGAGCCAGTTGGTGTAGGCCACCAGCTTGTCGTCGGCATCAACCGCCGCGACCGAGTCCTCGCAATCTGCAATCGTGGTGAGCGCGGATTCGACGATGATGTCGGCGATACCCGCCTTGTCAGTTGAACCCACAGGCGTGCTCGAATCGAATACAATTTCGATGTGCAAGCCGTTGTTCTTGAGAAGAACGCCCTTCCCCGTCTCGCCGATATATTGCGCAGGATCGGCGAGCGTCACGCCCTCGCGGCCCGCAAGCTCGGCCCAGCTGCCACGCGCCAAGGGGAACGCCGAATCAAGGAACTGCCGCCCCCGCGCGATCACCGCCGCGCCGCGCGCTGCGTCATAACCGCCCGGCCGCGCCGGAGCTGCGTCGAGCGCATCCGTGCCGTAGAACGCATCATACAAGCTCCCCCAGCGCGCATTGGCCGCGTTGAGCAGGAAGCGGGCGTTGAGGATCGGCACCACCAGCTGCGGCCCCGCCATGGTGGCGATCTCGGGGTCGACGTTCTGGGTGCCGATCTGGAAGTCGCCCGGCTCGGGCACGAGGTAGCCGATGTCGGTGAGGAACGCCTTGTAAGCCGCTGCGTCATGCGGCTTGCCCGCACGCGCGACGTGCCACGCGTCGATCTGCGCTTGCAAGTCCTCGCGCTTGGCCAGCAGCGCCGCGTTGCGCGGAGCGAACTCGGCCAGCAGCGCGGCAAAGCCCTGCCAGAAGGCGTCCACATCGCGCCCCAGCGGTGTCAGAACCTGCGTTTCAAGGAAGTCCGCCAGCCGGGAATCGATTGCGATACCGGCGCGGTTGGTCATGTCAGTCATGCGGGTCCTCATGGGCGTTGGCTTGGCAAACATCCTGGGGAGGAGAGGACGCGCGGCCTATGGCGCAGGGGCAGCGCGATTGCAACGGGTTGGCCCCGCGCCCGCGCGCCGCTAGAGGGGGGGCATGAGAGAGGATGGGACCCTGACCGCAATCGACGGCGCTGCCATGCTGGCGCAGGTCGAGGCGTGGAGCGCGATCAACACCGGCACCGCGAATCTCGCCGGGCTCGCCAGTCAGGCCGCCGCACTGGCTGAGGCCTTTGCGGTGCTCCCCGGCACGGTCGAACTGGTTGACCCCGCGCCGGTGACCGCCATTGCCGCGGATGGTTCTGCCGTCCCAAAGCCCCACGGCCAGCATCTGGTGGTGCGGGTGCGGCCCCAAGCCAATCGCCGCATCCTGCTAACCGGACATATGGACACGGTGTTTCCGGCTGATCATGCCTTCCAGCGCCTGCGTTGGCTCGACGCGGAGACGTTGAATGGCCCCGGTGTGGCTGACATGAAGGGCGGAATTGCCGTCATGCTCCACGCGCTGATGGCGTTCGAGCAGACCGCGAGTGCCTCGGGCCTTGGCTATGATGTGCTGATCAATTCCGACGAGGAAACCGGCTCGCTTGCCAGCAGCGCTCTGATCGCCGAGCTGGCAGCAGGCAAGCTTGCCGCGTTGACCTATGAACCGGCTGCCCTGCCCGATGGCACCCTAGCGCATGAGCGTGGGGGCACGGGGAACTATTCGATCACCTTCACCGGCAAGGCCGCTCATGCGGGGCGCAACCCGCATGAGGGGCGCAACGCGATTGTCGCGGCGGCCGATCTGATCTTGCGCTTGAAGGCGCTTGAAACGCCGGAGATCACCATCAACCCGGCCAAGCTCGAAGGCGGGGCGGCCAATAATGTCGTGCCCGATCATGCCGTGCTGCGCTTCAACATCCGCCCCAAGACAGTCGAGGCGGGCGCTGCGTTTGACCATGCGCTCAGCCACCTGTTGATCGACATTCAGGCCGCGCACGGCGTCGCAACGCAACGCCACGGCGGCGTCACTCGCCCACCCAAGACAGTCGATGCGGCTGCGCAAAAGCTGTTCGATCTGGTGCGCGCCTGCGGGGCGGAACTGGGCGAAGACATCCGCTGGCAAGCGTCCGGCGGCGTGTGTGACGGCAACAATATCGCTGCCTGCGGCGTCCCGGTGGTCGACACCATGGGCGTGCGCGGCGGTGCCATCCACAGTCCGGACGAATATCTCATCGTCCCCAGCCTCGTATCCCGCGCAGCCCTGTCTGCCCGCGTGATCACCCGACTTGCACAGGGCCATTTAGAACAGGGAGCCCTATCTTGACCTTCCGTCTGCGCGCCGCGCGCTCTGCCGATCTCGAAGCGCTATACGAAATGGCCAAGCTGACGGGCGGCGGCTTCACCAACCTCCCGCCTGACCGCGCGGCGCTGAAGAACAAGCTCGAACGCGCCGAGGCATCCTTTGCCAAGGATACCGAGACGTTGGCGGACGAGTTGTTCGTGCTGGTGCTCGAAGACGCCCGCACAGGCGCGGTGCGTGGCACATGCCAGTTGATGAGCCAGGTCGGCCAGCGCTGGCCGTTCTATTCCTACCGGCTCAACACCCTGACGCAGTATTCGCAGGAGCTTGACCGCACCGTGCGGGCCGAATTGCTCAGCCTCGTCACCGACCTTGAGGGGTCGAGCGAGGTCGGCGGGCTGTTCCTCCATCCCAATGAGCGCGCAGGCGGGCTCGGCCTGCTGCTCGCCCGGTCGCGCTATCTGTTCGTGGCCATGCACCGCAAACGCTTTGCCGACCGCATTCTGGCCGAGCTACGCGGCATCATCGACGAGCGCGGCGGATCGCCGTTCTGGGACGGGGTCGCGGGTCGGTTCTTCGGGATGAGCTTTCAGGACGCGGACTATTTCAACGCGATCAACGGCAACCAGTTCATCGCCGACCTGATGCCCAAGCACCCGGTCTATATTGCCATGCTGAGCGAGGATGCGCGGAGCGTCATCGGCGTCCCCCACCCCACCGGCCGCGCGGCGATGCGGATGCTGGAGGACGAAGGCTTCCGCGCCGAGGGCTATGTCGACATCTTCGACGGCGGGCCGACGATGGTCGCGCGCACCGACAGCGTCACCAGCGTCAAGAACAGCTCCTTGCGCACAGTCACCGCGATGTCCGTGGCCGAGGGCGAGCGCGCCATTCTGGCGACCGGGCGGCTCGGCACCTTCCGGGCGTGCTTCGGGGCGCGGGTGTTGGACGAGGACGGCGGCATCGCCATCGATTCGGCCAGCGCCGATCTGCTCGATGTGTGCGCAGGCGACATGGTGTGGAGCGTGGCGCGATGAGCCAGACAGAAATCAATTTCGACGGGATCGTCGGACCCTCGCACAACTATGCCGGGCTGAGCCTCGGTAATATCGCCAGCGCGAATAATGCGGGCGATCCGTCCTACCCGCGCGCGGCGGCGCTTCAGGGCGTGGCGAAGATGCGCGGCAATCTGGCGCGGCTTGGCGTGCAAGGCTTCCTGTTGCCGCTGCCCCGCCCCAATCACGGCCTGCTCGAAGCGCTTGCCTTAGACGACACCACCCCGCCGCAGCTGCGCGCCGCGGCTTGGTCTGCCTCGTCGATGTGGACCGCCAACGCCGCGACAGTCTCGCCCGCACCCGACACCGCCGACGGGCGCTGCCATCTGACGCCCGCCAACCTCGTCACCATGCTGCACCGCGCGCAGGAATGGCCCGATACCAAGCGCCAGCTCGCGGTCGCTTTCGCCGACACCCGCCATTTCGCCATCCACGATGCGGTGCCGCCCACCTTCGGCGATGAAGGCGCGGCCAACCATATGCGGCTGTGCGAAAGCCATGATGCCCCCGGTGTCGAGGTGTTCGTTTATGGCAGGCCCGGCGGCCGCTTCCCCGCGCGCCAGCACGAACAGGCCAGCCGCATCGTTGCCCGCCGCCACGGCCTCAATCCGGCGCGCACCGTGTTTATCGAGCAAAACCCCGATGCCATTGCAGCGGGCGCTTTCCACAATGATGTGGTCGCGGTTGCCAATGGCCGCGTTTTGTTCACCCATGACGAGGCCTTCGCCGACCAGCAAGGCGCCTACGCCGCGATCCGCGCCGCCTTCCCGGCGCTCGAAGTGGTCGAGGTACCATCCAGCGCGGTCACCTTGCAGGAGGCGATCCGCACCTATCTGTTCAACGCGCAACTGCTCACCCTGCCCTCAGGCGAGATGGCGCTGATCGTGCCCGAAGAATGCCGCGAGAGCCCGAGCGTGTGGGCATGGATCCAAACCATGCTCGCCGGAAACGGCCCGATCCGCCACGTCATCCCCGTCGATGTGCGGCAATCGATGGCGAACGGCGGCGGCCCTGCGTGCCTGCGCCTGCGCGTGGTGTGCGATCCGGCAACGGTCGATCCGCGCTTCCTGCTCGATGAAGCCAAGGCCGACCTGATCGAACGGGTTATCGCCTGCACCTGGCCCGAACAGATTGACCCGTCCGATATTGGGTCAGACAGTCTGGCGGCGAGCGTGATTGCCGCACGGCTGGCCTTGCTGGATGCGCTCGATCTGGCACAGCTTGGTTAACGCATTTGGTGGCACGGCGCTCCGGGCGTAAGGTTATCCCAACGTTAACGCGACTCAGGCGCCGCCCAGTCGCATTACCATCGGGAGACTCCATGCTGCACAAGCTCGGAAGGCTGTTTGTGATCAAGAACCGCTTTGAGGCGTTTCTGATCATCTACGCGCTTGCTCTGGGCTCGACCGCGCGGGGCATGGTCTATCTCCATGAATATCCCGGCTTCGGCGGAAAACTGCTGTTTCTGGCAACCACCGGCGCGGTGTTCCTGGCGGGTGCGAAGATGCTCGACTGCATCAAGCTGGAGCGCGAAGTGGCGGAATTGCGCGCGCAGGCCGTTTCGCGCGAATAGGTTCACACAAAGACACAAAGACACAAAGATGTCGCGCGATGACGATCTTGAGGCGCTGGTCACAGTGGTCATCGATATGGGCTTGCGGTTGCATCAGGACCTCGGCCCCGGCCTGCTCGAATCCGCCTATGAAATGATCCTGTTCGAGAAGCTCCGCCAGCGCGGTATTGCGGTCGCGCGACAGCCGCCGCTCGGTCTGCTGATGAATTTCGGGCAGCCGCTGTTCAAGGACGGCATAAAGCGCATCACCAACGGATATGACGCCGGCCCCCGCCCTTGAGCGGCGCACCTCTTTGTGTCTTTGTGTCTTTGTGTGAAAAATCAGGTGGGGGATTCTGTTGCTACGCTCCCCCGGGCGCCCGGTATCCGATTCTGTTGCCCGGTTCGGTCCAACCGCGCTTTTTAGCCTAGTAAAAGAAGGGCGTTAGCCCATCAATTACGCAGCGATTGCGAGTGCTTCGTTATCGTTGGCACTTATGGTTTTTGAGCCTTATGCGGGTTACTCAGCCCGGGCAAAAACTACGCTTTTCAACACACGTCGATCCTAGTTCGGCCCCTCCAGCTGAGCCGCTCGGTCGGCACGCTTTACGCGTGTTGACCGGGTTGCTCGGCCCAAATGGTGGAGCCGCCGGGTACTGCCCCCGGGTCCGTTGCATCTATTGTACGCAGCCATTTATCGCCATATCCGGTCGAAACCGGCAGGGCTGATATAGCGCGGCAATCATGAATGTGAAGTGAGTCGCCCAACTGTGCGTTCCCGCGCAGGCGGGAACCTCCCGGCGAACCAGCACCAAGCTGTGCGAGGCCCCCGCCTTCGCGGGGGCTCACAGCAACATCTTTACTTCTTCAACGCGTCCCGAATCTCGGCCAGCAGCTCGATCTCGGTCGGCCCGGCGGGTGCGGCTTCCTCTTCCTTCTTCGCGAATTGCGCCGTCACTTTGCTCACGTAACGCACCATCAGGAAAATAATGAAGGCGAGTATCACGAAGTTGATGATCACCGATACAAACGCGCCCAGCCCCAGCACATTTGCCCCGGCCTCGCGCGCCGCGGCGAGCGGCGTGCCCGGTGCAACCTCGCCCGACAGGACAAGGTAACGGTCGGAAAAGTCGATGTTACCAAAAATCGCGCCGACGATCGGCATGATGATCTCGTCGGTCAGCGACTTGACGATGGCGCCGAACGCCGCGCCAATGATGACCCCGACGGCGAGGTCGATGACATTGCCCTTGGCGATGAATGCCTTGAATTCCGACAGCATGGTGATCCCCTTTATGCTTGGCCTTTACCATGTTCTGGCACTCACATCTGCGCCTGCCAAGCCGCGCGCGCTGCCCGTCCACCGCTTGAACCGGCCAAGTGGTGTGCTATATCCACAATACAGGAACACGCTGCCGGGTCCGCCCGTGCGTTGAGGAGGGATCGACCTATGCAAATTTCCACCATGCTGCGCGGCGCCTTTGCGGCCGTTGCGGCGCTGAGCCTTGCCGCCTGCGGGATCAACTCGGTGCCGACCGCCGAGGAAGAGGCGAAGGCGAAGTGGGCCGATGTCGAAGCGCAGTTCCAGCGCCGCGCCAACCTCATCCCCAACCTTGCCGAAGTGACCAAGGGTGCGGGCGAGAACGAGCGCACGATCCTGACGCAGGTGACCGAGGCCCGCGCCAAGGCGACCAGTGTCAATATCACCGGCGATGATCTCAATGATCCGGCCAAGATGGAACAGTTCGCCGCCGCGCAGAGCCAGCTCGGCGCCGGGATCGGCCGCCTGCTTGCCAGCGTCGAGGCCTATCCGACCATCCAGTCGAACCAGAACTACCTCGCGCTGCAAAGCCAGCTCGAAGGCACCGAGAACCGCATCGCCGTCGCCATCCGCGACTATAACGAGGCGGTGCGCAAGTATAACACCACGATCCGCACCTTCCCGGATTCAATCGGCGCAAACATCATCCACGGGGCCGAACCGATGGTGCCTTACAAGGCCGTGACAGCGGGCGCCGAAGCCGCGCCGCAGCTCGATATGACGAATAACTGAGCAGCGTGGGTCGCTCGCTGTTCCTCGCCTTTGCCGCGCTGCTGACAATCGGCTGCGCGGCTGAAGGGCAGGATGCACAGGCCGCGCCCACGATGGCATTGACCGGGAGTGTGGTGGACGGAGCGGCGATCCTATCGCCTGAGTTCGAGCAGCGCCTGACCGCTCGGCTCGCCGCTCTCGAACAGGAGACGAAGGTGCAATTGGTGGTCGCTACGACACCCGATCTCGAAGGCCGCACCATTGCGGCATACGCGCTCGATCTCGCCAATGGCTGGGGTCTGGGCGACAAAGATCGTGACGACGGATTGCTGCTGCTGGTCGCCCCCACAGAACGACAAGTTCGGATCGAAGTCGGCCGCGGGCTCGAAGCCTCGGTTCGCGATGAGGACGCTGCCGCAATTATTGGTGAGGATATCCTCCCGCATTTTCGCGATGCTCAGTTCGAGGCCGGTATCACTGGCGGCGTCGAAGGATTGGTGCGCGAAGTGACACCGATTCCGATGAAAGCCGCAGCATGAACCGCCTCGCCTTCCTCCTTCTCGCGCTATTCGCCCTGCTCGCCGCCCCCCTCGCCGCGCAGCCGACGTTTCCCGAACTCTCGGGGCGGGTGGTCGACACTGCCGATATCCTTACGCCCGAAGTCGAAGCGCGGCTGACTGCCAAGCTTGAGGCGCTGGAAACGCAGTCGCAGCGGCAGTTGGTGGTCGCCACGATCCCTGATCTGCAAGGCTACGACATTTCCGATTACGGCTACCAGCTGGGCCGAGCTTGGGGCCTTGGCGACGAGACCCGCAATGACGGCGCGCTGCTGATCGTCGCGCCGAATGATCGCAAGGTGCGGATCGAGGTCGGTTATGGCCTCGAAGGCTATCTCACCGACGCGTTATCCTCACTGATCATCCAGAACCAGATATTGCCCGCCTTTCGCGACGGCGATTTCCCCGGCGGGATCGAAGCAGGCACCGATGCGATTATCGCCCAGCTGCAATTGCCGCCTGAGGAAGCCGCCAAGGTCGCCAGTGAGGCAAGCACCGCGCGCGAAAGCGATGGCGGCTTTCCCATCGGCGTGCTGATCTGGCTTGCCTTCATGTTCTTCTTCTTCGTCCTACCGATCCTCGCCGGACGCGGACGGCGGCGTAAGTATCGCTCCAAGGGTGACGGCCCGTGGGGCAGTCGCGGTCTCGGAGACACAGCGCGCGACGTCATCTTGTGGGAAGTCGGAAGTGCGATTGCGCGCGGCATGATCTCGGGCGGCGGCGGCCGTGGCGGCGGCGGGTTTGGCGGCGGCGGCGGTTTTTCGGGTGGTGGCGGCTCATTCGGGGGCGGCGGCGCCTCGGGGGGATGGTAGGCCATGAGCTATCTCGATGATGCCGGACGCCAGCTGGTCAGCGAAGCGGTCACGGCCGCCGAAAGCGCGACCTCGGGCGAGATCGTGACGGTGCTGGCCGATCGCTCGGACGGCTATACCGATGTCGCCCTGCTCTGGGCCGCAGGCGCGGCGTTCACCGCGATGAGCGTGTTCGCGGCCTTCCCCCTGCCCTTCCTCAATGCGTGGGATGCGGCCTTTGGCGGGTGGGGCCATGAATGGACCACCGGAGAGCTGGCGAGCATGGTGATCGCGCTCGGCCTCATCAAATTCGTCGCGGTGATGCTGGTGCAGCAATGGGAGCCGTTGAAGTTTGTCCTGATCCCCGGCCCGCTCAAGACGATCCGGGTCCACAATCAGGCCGTGCGCCAGTTCAAGGTCGGGGCGGAACGCCGGACGACGGGGCGCACTGGCGTGATGATCTACCTTTCGATGCGCGAACACCGTGCGGAAATCGTCGCGGATGAAACCATCGCGGCCAAAGTGCCAGCCGAAGTGTGGGGCGAGGCGATGGGCGATATGCTCGTACACATCCGCAAGGGCCGCGTGGCCGAGGGGTTGGCCGTGGGCATCAGCGATGTCGGTCATGTCCTGGCCGGACATTTCCCGCGCGGCGGTGACGATGAAAACGAGCTGCCGGACAGGCTGATCGAGGTCTAGGCATTTAGGCCCTTGACCCGCCGCCATTGAGCCTGTCGAAGAGCGCCTTCCAGCCTCACCCGACGGAGCTTCCCGTGATCAAAGACCGCGACGCCGATCTGCCCGAAGAGGTGATGTGGGAAGGCCGCTTCATCACCACCAAGAAGCGGGGGCGCTGGGAATATGTCGGCCGCGCGCGGGGTATCCGCGCCGCTGCGATCATCGCGCTGGACGAGGACGCCGATGGCACGCGCCACGTAATCCTTGTCAGCCAGTACCGCGTGCCGCTCTCGCGCTTCAGCCTTGAAGTCCCCGCAGGTCTCGTCGGCGATGATGCGGGCGGTGAGGACGAAAGCGCCCTCACCGCTGCCGCGCGCGAGCTGGAGGAAGAAACCGGCTACCGCGCAGCCAACCTTGAGGTGCTGGGGGAGTTCTACTCCTCGCCCGGCATGGTCTCGGAATGCTTCACGCTACTGAAAGCGACCGGCCTTGAACGCGTTGGCGAAGGCGGCGGCACCGAGGGCGAGAATATCACCGTCCACCGGGTTGCGCTGCGCGATCTTTCGCGCTTCGTGGCCGAGTGGCGGCGCGCAGGCCACGCGGTCGACGTGCGCATCGCGATGCTTTTGACACCGGGATACTTGGGAGAGGATTGAGTTATGGTAGGCAGAGTTGCGGGCAAGATGGCCCTCGTCACGGGGGCTGCGCAGGGCCTTGGCCGCGCGCATTGCATCCGTTTGGCGCAGGAAGGGGCGCGGGTGCTGGCGACCGATATCAACGGTGCGGGCGCGGCAGAGACTGCGGCGATCATCAATGCCGAGATGGGCGAAGGCACCGCTTTCGGGATCGCGCACGACGTAACCGACCCCGCTCAATGGGAAGCCGCAGTCGATGCCGCGCGCGACCATCTCGGCGGGCTCAACGTGCTGGTCAACAATGCCGGGATCGGGGTGCCGGGCAATATCGAAGCCTGCGATTTCGGGGACTGGCAGCGCTGCTTCGACATCAACGTGAACTCGATCTTCCACGGCTGCCAGAAGGCCCTGCCGCTGATGCGCGAACACGCGCCGGGTTCGATCATCAATATCTCCTCGATCGCCGGTCTGATCGCGAGCGACACCATGCCCGCATACAATGCCAGCAAGGCAGCGGTGTGGATGCTGTCGAAGTCGATCGCGCTCCACTGCGCCAAGAAGGGCATGAACATCCGCTGCAATTCGGTCCACCCGACCTTTGTCGACACCCCGATCCTTGACGGGACGGCCAAGGCTGCATCGCTCGACAAGGATGTGCTGCTGGAGAAGCTGGCGCGGCAGATCCCGCTGAAGTTCGTGGGCGAGCCCAATGATATCGCCAACGCGGTGCTCTATCTTGCGAGCGACGAGAGCCGCTTCATGACCGGTGCCGAGCTCAAGCTGGATGGCGGTATCTCGGCCATGTAATAAAGAGGGGCCTCGAAAGGCCCCTCCCGGTTATTCCAATCAGGTGCAGCGGCCCGAAAACCGGGAACCGCTTTTCGTCGCTGCACTCAATCCGCGATCAGCGCGATCGCCAGGTAGATCAGGATGAAGCTGCCGAAACCGAGCAGCGCGCCGGCGACGAAGCCGATCCGCACCAGCATGGTGTCGATCCCGAAGTAGTCAGCAATCCCGGCGCAGACGCCGAAGACCTTGGCGTTGGGCTTGTCGAGGCGGAAGTTCGCGCGGGGCGGTTTGCCGCCGGAATTGCCCGTGATGTTGTTCATGTCAGTCAGTCTCCGTGAGAAGGTCTTGCCGGCTTAGGCGATCATGCCGGGGCTAGCAGGAACGATGGCATAGGCGAAGCTGGCAACGGTCAGAACGACAGCGAAGGCAGCGGAAGCGAGGCGGGCGAGGTTGTCAGAGCCGAACATGGTCTTGGGTCCTTTGGGTCGAGAGGTTGGTGAGGCGACAATCAGGCGAGCAGGGTCGGGCTGGCCGGAACGATGGCGTAGGCGAAGAACGCAGCCGACATGACGATCGAGAAAGCGGCGGCGAACAGGCGGTTCGAGGTTTCGGTGGCGAACATGTGAAGTCTCCTTTTGGTGTTTTCAGTGTTTTCCGGGACCATCCCGGGGATGCAAACAACACTGCACGGGGCGTGCCAAACTCGAAAAATGGGGGAATTCTGCGGTTTCTATGCTTTCACTCCGCAAACAGTCCGTTCAGCCAAACGAAAGATTGGGAAAATCTACCAAGGGTTAGGATTGCCGATTTCGGAAGCGCTGCTCTGGCCAAATCTGGCCCCTGTGCTAACCGCGAGTGCGCCATGGGCCTCAGCCGGATCACCCTCGAAAACTTCCGCAATCACGCCGCGACGACGCTTGGCGAGACGGCGCATTTCAACCTACTGGTGGGTGAGAACGGCGCGGGGAAGACCAACCTGCTGGAGGCGCTATCGCTGCTCGGGCCGGGGCGCGGGCTGCGGCGCGCGAACCTCGGCGATCTGGCGCGGCGGGCGGTTCCGGGCGATCCTCCCCTGCCCTTTGCCATCGGAGCGAGCCTGACCGAGGCTGGTACCGTGTCGGCGCGGATCGGCACCTATACGGAAGAGGGCCAACCCGGGCGGCGGCTCGTGCGGGTCAACAGCGCGCCCGCCAGCGCGGCGAGCCTTGCCGAATGGCTGGCGATGAGTTGGCTCACCCCGGCAATGGACGGCCTTTTCACCGACAGCGCGGGCGCGCGGCGGCGGTTCATGGACCGCATGGCGCTGGCCATCGCGCCCGATCATGCGCGGCGGGTCAATGCGCTTGAGACCGCGTTACGAGAGCGGGGCAAGCTCTTGGATACGGGCGGCGATCCGCGCTGGATGGACGCGATCGAGGCGCAGGCGGCGGATCACGGCGCGGCGGTCGCGCGGACCCGGGCCGACCTTGTCTTGCGCCTCGCCGACGAACTTTCCGCCCTGCCTCCTGAACCTTTCGCCCGGCCTGCCCTCACCTACCTCCCCGGCGGCCCGCTGGACGAGACCGCCTTGGGCGCCGAACTCGCCCGTGCCCGCCCGCGTGACCGGGCGGCTGGACGCGCGCTCACCGGGCCGCAGCGCGATGAATTACAGGTAAAGATGGCCTCAACCAGTCAGCCTGCCGCCGCCTGTTCGACCGGCGAGCAGAAGGCCATGCTGATCGCCATTACGCTGGCCCACGGCATCCTTGCCGCCGCTGGCCGCCCGAGCGTGCTACTGCTGGATGAGGTCGCCGCGCATCTTGATCCGGTTCGCCGGACAGAGCTGTTCCGGCGGCTGAGGGAAGGCAAGGCGCAGGTCTGGATGACCGGCACCGAACTCGCTCCCTTTGATGCGATCCGCAAGGAAGCTGCGATCTGGAGGGTGTCTGGCGGGGGTGTGGAGCGCATCGCCCAAAGCTGACAAAGTTGACACCCTGTCAAGCACCAGATTTCATAAAAATGGCTTTAATATCTAGTAGTTGCGCCACAAAATCAAAGTTGACAATTTGCGCGGTGCGGGGGGGGCAGCCTCCCATTTCGGATGGGCGCATTCGACAATGGGAAAGAACGCCGCTGCCATAAGGGCGCTGTGACAAGTAGGAAAATGGCCACGCGCAAAGGGCTGCTTTGCTCCGCGCGCTACACTACTTCTCGCGCGGCAACGCGCCTTCCACCTCGTCGAGCGTCGAGGCCACCAGCCGTTCGATCCCGTCGGCGGTCGGGTGAATCTTGTCGGCCTGGAACAGCGCGGGCTCACGGTAAATGTCCTCAAGCCAGAACGGGATCAGCGCCGCGCCATATTCCTTGGCGAGATCGCGGTAGATCGCATCGAACTGCGCCTGAAACTCCGGCCCGTAATTGGGCGGCGCGCGCATCCCCATGATCAGCACCGGCACCTTCTGCTCGCGCAGGATCGTCAGCATCTTGGCGAGGTTCGCCTTGGTCTCTTCCGGCGAGAGCCCGCGCAGCAGGTCATTCCCGCCCAGCTCCAGAATGAACAGCGCGGGCGGCACATCCTGCGCAGCCAGTGTAAATTCCAGCCGCTGCAACCCCGCTGCCGAAGTATCGCCCGAAACGCCCGCATTGATCACATCGGCGTTCATCCCCTTGGCCCGCAGCGCGTTCTCCAGCTTTTCGGGATAGGAATCGCGCGGATCGAGATTGTAGCCGGCAAACAGGCTGTCACCGAATGCGATGATCTTGCGCTCCGGCCCCATCACCGGGATCGCCGGGAGCGCGGGCTGGCCGTCCTCGGCGATCTCGGCCGCAGGCACGGCGTCCTCGGCCGCGTCCCCGCAGGCCACCAGCGCCAGCGCCAAAGCGAGAGGGGCGGCACCAACGACGCCAATATTCGACCAACCGCGCTTGTGCATCCGCACACCATCCTTAGCTGTAGCTTGTTGCTATCCCCCACCTATGCCATCGGAACCGTGTGACAAGTCCCTCTCTCGCAATCAGCGCCCGCAATCTTACCCTCACCCTCGGCAGCAATGCTGCGCCGGTCACGATCTTGCGGGGTATCGACCTCGACATTGAGCAGGGTCAGGTCGTCGCACTGCTCGGCCCGTCAGGTTCGGGCAAAAGTTCGCTGATGGCGGTGCTGTCCGGCCTCGAACGCGCAAGCGGCGGGGCGCTGACCGTGGCGGGCGCGGATTTCACCAATCTGACCGAGGACGGCCTTGCCGCCGCGCGCCGGGGCCGGATCGGGATTGTGCTGCAAGCCTTCCACCTGCTGCCGACCATGACCGCGGCCGAGAATGTCGCCACCCCGATGGAACTCGCCGCCATGCCGGACGCCAGCCCGCGCGCGCTGGCAGAACTGGAAGCGGTCGGCCTCGGCCACCGTACCGGCCACTACCCCACCCAGCTTTCGGGCGGCGAACAGCAACGCGTCGCCATCGCCCGCGCCACCGCACCGCGCCCCGATCTGATCTTCGCCGATGAACCCACCGGCAACCTCGATGCCGCGACGGGCGAGGAGATCATCAACCTTCTGTTCGCCCGCCGTGCCGAGACAGGGGCGACCCTGCTCATCATCACCCATGATGCCAGCCTTGCCGCGCGCTGCGAGCGGGTGCTGACCATGGCGGACGGCGTGATTGTCTCGGACACGGCAGGCAGCGGGGCATGAGCCTACCCATCGGCACGGGGTGGCGCATCGCCCGCCGCGATCTCAATGCGCGCTTCCGGGGCCTCAGGCTGCTGCTGGTGTGCATCTTCCTCGGCACCGCGGCGCTGGCGGCAATCGGCACGCTGACCAACGCGATCGAGCGCGAGCTTGAGTCGAGCGGGCAGGAGTTGCTCGGCGGCGACCTTGAGGTCGAGGTGTGGCAGCGCGATCTGCGTCCCGATGAACGCACGGCGCTGAGCGAATATGGCACCATTTCCAGCGGCTACCGGATGCAGGCGATGGCCAGCACCCCCGATGCGGCGGCTCCGATTGAGCTGAAGGCAGTGGATGCCAAGTGGCCGATGTTCGGCACGCTGGCGCTGACCGATGGCCGCACCGTCGGCGCGCCCAGCGGCACCGATGCGTGGATCGCGCAGACCGCGCTCGAACGGCTCGGGATCGCGGTTGGTGACAGTTTCAAGGTCGGCACCGTCACCTTGCGGGTGGCGGGTATCATTCAGGACGAGCCGGACCGCCTTTCCGAAGGCTTCCAGCTCGGTCCGACGATCATCGTTGCGCAGGATATTCCCACCAAGGCCGGGCTGCTGCAACCCGGATCGCTCTACCAGAGCAAGCACCGCATCGCCTTTACCAATGCCGCGCAGGGCCCTGACGCGGTGGAAGAGGCGCTGACCAAGCGCTTCCCGACCGCCGGGTTCGACATCCGCACCCGTGACCGCGCCTCACCCGGCGCGGACCGGTTTGTGCGGCAGATGAGCGATTTCCTGACACTGGTGGGCCTTGCCGCGCTGGTGATTGCGGGCATCGGGATTGCGGGCGGCGTGTCGTCTTACCTCGACCAACGCCGCACCAGTATTGCGACGCTGAAGGTGCTGGGGGCGACCTCCTCCGATATTGTGCGCATCTATGCGATGCAGATTGGCGTGGCGGCACTGGCGGGGAGTATCGCGGGACTGGCGGCGGGGGTGCTGGTCACGCCGCTGCTGGCGGGCGCCTTGCAAGGGCTGCTGCCGGTCGAGAGCGGCTTCATCATCGCGCCGGGCGCGCTGGCGCTGGCGGCGAGTTACGGCTTGCTGGTCGCCTTCGCCTTTGCGGCGGCACCGCTGCTGCGCGCGCGGACGTTCCCGGCGATGGCGCTGATGCGGTCGGGCATCGTGCCCCTGTCGCGGGACAAGCGCGCGCTATTGGCGACCGCGCTGGGCCTAGCCGCGATATGCGCGCTGGCGCTGCTGACCACCGATCAGCCGATGCTGTCAGGCGGGTTCCTGCTGGGTGCCGGCGGCGCGCTGGTGCTGCTGGCGGGGCTTGGCTGGGGCATCCAGACCCTCGCCCGCCGCCTGCCGCGCCCGGCCAATCCGTTGCTGCGGAGCGCGCTCGCCAACATCCACCGCCCCGGTGCTCCCACAGGCGCACTGGTGACGGCGCTGGGCTTCGGCCTTGCTGCCTTCGTGCTGCTCGCCGCGGTGCAGAGCGCGATTGATGGCAATATCCAGCAGCGCGTGCCGCAGGCGGCGCCGGATTACTTCGTGCTCGATGTGCCGCCCGCCAAGGAGCCGCGCTTTTTCGCACTGATCCAGCAGGACTTCCCCAAGGCCGCAATCCGCACCGTGCCGACAATGCGCGGCGCGGTGCTGGCCTATGGGCCTAAGCCGACAATGATCCGCGTGGCTGACCTCAAGGAAATCCCCGAAGGCGCCTGGGCGCTGCGGGGTGAGCGCGGGTTGACCTATGCCGACACCCTGCCCGAGGGCAATCACGTGATCGAAGGCCAATGGTGGAGCCCGTTCCACAAGGGTGAGCCGCTCGTCTCAGTCGATGCCGATTTCGCCAAGGCCGTGGGCCTCAAGGTCGGCGATTACCTCACCATCGGCATCCTCGGCGTGGAGCGCACCGCGCGGGTCGCCAACATCCGCGAGATCGACTGGGAGAGCATGGGCTTCAACTTCGCGCTGGTGTTCAGCCGCAATGCGATTTCGGATGCCCCGCATAACCTGTCGGCGACCATCGACCTGCCCGAAGGCGCCGATACCGCCGCACGGGGCAAGCTGCTGCGGGCGCTGGTGAAGGAGATGCCTTCCTCTTCGGTGATCGAGGTCGGCGGCATTCTGGTCGAGGCGCGCAAGCTGCTCGAACAGGTGAGCCTTGCGACGCTGGCGGCGGCGGCTGTCACAGTGCTGGCGGGTCTCGCCGTGTTGATGGGTGCGATTGCCGCAGCGCGGGCGGCGCGCACTTATGACACGGTGATGCTGCGCGTGCTGGGCGCGAGCCGGCGGCAGATCCTGCTGTTGCAGCTGGCCGAATATGGTCTGCTCGCCGGGGTGCTGGCGCTGGTGGCGTTGGGGCTCGGCGGGGGGCTTGCGTGGGTGGTGATCACCCAGCTGTTCGAGTTCGACTGGCTGCCCGATTGGGGCGAAGTGCTCGGCGTGCTCGGCCTCGGCGTCGCGCTGGTGCTCGGCTTCGCGCTGGCCGGGTCACTGCCGCTCTTGCGGGCGAAACCGGCGCGGGCGCTGCGGGAATTGTAGGCGCGGGAGCTTTAGGCGAACACCTGTTCGAGCCGGTCCGATCCGCCGCCCGTCACTTCGGAATGGAGCGAGGCGGTAAAGGCCGAGGCGAACAGGGTATAGGCGATCATTACCGGGATGATCAGCAGCCCGCCGATGATCGCCAGCGCAGTCCCCGCGCCCGAACCGCCACTGGCCGCGTCAGTCGCGGCAAACAGCAGCGCCACCGGCAGGCCCAAAGCCACCAGCGACACCGCGACAAAGGCGATCAGCGCCAGCAAGATCGCACGCACCTTGCCCCGCGTCACCGACCAACTGCGCCGCAGTGCGGTGATCGGGTTGAACACCTGATCGACCGCAACCACCGGGATCAGCACGGCAAAGCGGCACGCCAGATAGATGATCACGGGAAGGAACAGCAGCGGCAGGATCGCTGCAAGCACTCCGCCGCCCGAGCCACCTGCGGCGGCTGACCCTCCCACCAGCGCCAGTACTCCCAGCGCGAGGCCGAAATATCCCAGCAGCATCAGCACCGCGAGCGCGAAGAACGGCAGCGCGCTCCGGAAGCCGCGCACCATTGCCCCGCCGAACGACGGCTCCTCCAGCGGCGAGGCAATCGTTACCATCGCCGCCTGCTGGGCCATCAGGATCACGATATAGGCGGCGTAGAACACCACGATCACCGCGATCATCCCGATCCCGAGCCCGGTGAACGCAGCCGGGTCATCAAGGCCCGCCGCAAACCCCGCCGCACCGGCGAGCCCCATCACCATCACACCGACAAACAGCGCGACGGCGGCGGCGAACTGGATCACCAGAAACACCAGCCACATCCCCAACAGCAGCCAGAAGCGCTGCCGGAACATCGCCCAGGCCGTCGCAAACACGCGCCCGATATCGATCATGAAAGCCCCCCTGGCGCGTTTTCGACGCGCACTTTCCCGTTATTCGAAGACGCCGGGATCGTAACCGACCTGGCCCGGCTTTCCCTTCACCACGAGTGTGCCGGCGATGATGTCGTGAAGGCCCTGATTTCGTTCCGTGAAGGCGACCATGATGAAGCCGATGAGCAGGATCAAGCTGGACAGGATTTTCGCGAAATAGCGGCCCACGGCCTTGCCGGGGCTAATCCGCCCACCGTTAAGGTCGGTCACAATCAGCCCGAGTGCCATCTTGCCCGGGGTCGCCTGATATGACGAACTCTCGAAACCGACGAAATAGATGATGCCTGCAACGAGACCCACCAGATCGGAGACCCCGAAAATCGGCGCTGTCGGATCAGGATCGACCAGCGACTCGCCGGTGATGATCGAAAGCACAACGGCAAGAAATGCCAGCGGAATGATGTCGATGATGTATGCAACAACGCGGATCCAGAAACCGGCAAAATTCATGTGCTGACCCTCCTGCTGCAATTGTGCATCCAAACACCTAGGCAAAAGAACACAGCTGCGAGACGTCTGCAAACGAACAAGCGCCATTAGCCACAGTTCTGTTACCGGCACGGCACCAACCAAGCCGTCCCCAAAGAAAAGGGCCCCGCACCAGTGGTGCGAGGCCCATATTCTAGCCGATGGCGGTCCGCTTAGAAGCGGAAGCGCACCAGGCCGCCGTAGGTGCGCGGCTGGCTCGGGTAGCCCGAGACCGTGCCTGCCTGTGCCACGCCGTCGAACACCGTGATGATGTACTGATCGTCGAGCAGGTTGCGCGCCCATGCGCCGATTTCCAGCCCGTTTTCGAGCTTGAGGGTCATCGACGCGTTCACGAGGTTGGTTTCACGCTGGAAGATCCGGGTGTTGCCCAGACCAGCGTTGAAGGTCGGCAGGCCGTTGTTGATCGCGACGTTGCTTTCGTGGGCGTAGTCGAGACGGGTGACCAGCGCGTTGCCGCTGTTGCCGAACTCAAGCGTGTAGGTCGCCGAGGTGGCGAGGCTCCACGCCGGGATGCCACCCGGACGCGCACCCGTCAGATTGCCGACCGGGCTTTCATCGAAGCTGTTGAACTTCGGATCAAGGTGGGTCGCCGCGAAGGTGAACACCAGACCATCGGTCGGGTTGATCGTGGTGTCGATTTCAAAGCCGCGAACCGATTGCTCACCCGCATTGTTCAGCTGGAAGCCGGTGCCGGTGAACAGGAAGCTCTGGAAACCTTTGATGGTCTGGTCGAACAGCGCGAGGTTGAAGCCGAAGCCGTCCCACTGCGCCTTCATGCCGATTTCGTAGACTTCCGCCTTTTCCGGCCCGGCAAAGCGCGAACCGGTGCCGAGGTTGGCAACGCCCAGCCCGCCATTGGTGATCGGCGAGGCCGGAGCGCCAAAGCTCGAGCGGCCCGGACCGGGAATGTAGTCCCCAAACGCCGGACGGCTATCACGCGACAGGTTGATCGAGCTCGCCTTGAAGCCGGTGGCGTAGCTGGCGTAGAGGTTGACCTCGTTCGAGACCTCATAGGCAGCGCGCAGCAGGTAGGTGAACTGGTCATCCTGCGTGCGGCCGGGCTCGACCGCGTTGGGCAGGTTGAGGAACGGCGGCTGGAACTGGAACGGCGTCAGGCCGAGCAGCGGGTTGACAGTCGGGTTGGTGGCCGCAGCGAGCAGCTGCTGCTGAACTGCACCGGGCAGAGCCTGGAACTGCGCGCGGGTGAAGACATCGGGCAGGTTCGGGTTCTGCAACGTCGCACCCGTGATGAACGCATCGACGAGGTTGATGTTGGACAGTTCGTCGAACGACTGCTGGGCGAGCGCGAAGTCCTTCTTGTCGTCGGTGTAGTTGAAGCCCGCGGTAAAGACGAGGCCGTCAACCGGCTCGAAATCGACGGTGCCGAACACCGACCACGACTTGTTGTCCATCGCAAATTGCTCGGCGGTCAGCGGACCGGGCGAGAAGATCGAGTTCTGCGGGAGGCCAAGGCCAGCTTCGACGCCGTTGAAGACCTGCGGGTTGCCAGCCAGCAGGCTGAAGAACGCGCGGGTATCGGCGCCCGTGGTCAGGCGGCTGTCCTGCGAGATCGATTCGTCGAAGTAGAACCCGCCGAGCAGGAAGTTGATCGGGCCATCAAAGTCCGATGCGATCCGCAATTCCTGGGTGAAGGTGTCGACCGTTTGATCGCGCGTTTCGGTGACCACGTCGGCGCTGGTGAAGTCGACGTCCTGATCGAGGAAGTTCTTCAGCTCGCGGTAGGCGGTGATCGAGGTGACGGTCAGGTTGCCGACGTTCCAGTCCGCCTGGATCGAGCCGCCGTAGTTGTCGACGGTGTTGCGCGGAACCTGGCTGAGGAAGGTATTGTAGCTGAAGAAGTTGGTGTCGAGCGCACCGCCCACAGCAAACACCGCAGGCGCGCTGGGGCCGGCCACGAGGGTCGAGACCTGGCAGCACACTTCATCGATCCGGCCGTAGTCACCGATGATGCGGACCTTGAAATCCGTGCTCGGCTCGATCAGCAACTGGCCGCGGGCCGACCAACGGTTGCGATCCGAAAGCTCCTCATCGAGGTTGACGATGCGGGCATAGCCGTCACGCTTGTTGTAGCTCCCGTCGAGCGAGAAGGCGATGTTATCGGTGATCGGGCCGGTCACTTCGCCGCGCACGACGATTGCATTGTAGTTGCCATAGCTGGCTTCGACGACGCCGCCGAATTCGTACTCGGGCTCCTTGGTGACGACCGAGATCACACCGGCCGACGCGTTCTTGCCGAACAGTGTCGATTGCGGGCCGTTCAGCACTTCGATGCGGCTGACCATGTTAAGATCGGACAGCGCGGCGGCCGAACGCGAACGGAACACGCCGTCGATGAAGACGCCGACCGAAGGCTCGATCCCGAAGTTGTTATCGCCATTGCCGAAGCCGCGGATGATGAAGGTGGTGGCCGAAGCGCTCTGCAACTGGCTGACGCGCAGCGAAGGCGTAACGGTTTGCAGATCGAGCACGTCGCGGATCTGCGCGTTCTCAAGCGTTTCGCCGCTGGTCACCGACACCGAAATCGGGGTTTCTTGCAGGGTCTGTTCGCGCTTGGACGCGGTAACGATGATGACGTTGCTGCTCTCAGGCGCTTCGACTTCAGGGTCCTGCTCCTGAGCGAATGCCGTGCCCGGCATGGCCAGGGCAAAGGTGGCAGCGCCTGCAAGCAGGGTGAATCGATATGCGCCGGCAATGCCGGTGATGGTCGAACGCATGGAAGCTCCTCTCCAAAATATCCCGCGACCCCGGCGCCCCTGTGGGCACGCACGTTATTCGTGCGCTCTCTCCCGTGATCGTGTGGCGGCTGTGATAAGCCAGTGTTGCGTCAGCGACAAGCGGCCCACCCGCGCTTTCCTCTGTCAATCCGGGTTATTGTTGCGCGAGAGTCACACTGGAATCGGTAGCAAAGCCACCCCAAATGCGCCCCACGCTTGCCCCGAACGCATCCTTGCGCTAGGCGCCGCGGCGATGTTGCAACGCAGCACATGGATGTATCGGCCACGCTTGCCGTAGCGTCCAGAGCTGTCGCTAACCCGCCACAAACACTGCCTAACGCAGCGCCCCCGATCCGCGTTGCCCGTTTACCCTGCCCCGGATGCCTCGCATCCGGCCTTCACCGGAAGTTTTTTGCGCATGTCGTCCGCCCTTAGAAATATCGCGATTATCGCCCACGTTGACCACGGCAAGACCACCCTGGTTGACCAGTTGTTCCGCCAGTCGGGCACCTTCCGCGAGAACCAGCGCGTTGAAGAACGCGCCATGGATTCGGGCGATCTCGAAAAGGAACGCGGGATCACCATTCTCGCCAAGTGCACCAGTGTTGAATGGCACGGCGCCAACGGCGACACCACCCGCATCAACATCGTCGACACCCCCGGCCACGCCGACTTCGGCGCCGAGGTGGAGCGTATCCTCTCGATGGTCGACGGCGTGATCCTGCTGGTCGACAGCGCGGAAGGCGCGATGCCGCAGACCAAGTTCGTGACTGGCAAGGCGCTGGCGCTGGGCCTGCGTCCGATCGTCGTCGTCAACAAGATCGACCGTCCCGATGGCCGCCCGCAAGAAGTGCTGGACGAAGTGTTCGACCTGTTCGTCAGCCTTGATGCCGCTGACGATCAGCTCGAATTCCCGGTGCTCTACGCTTCAGGCCGCGATGGGTATGCCAGCGAAGATCAGGAGCGCCGCGAAGGCACGCTTGCTCCGTTGTTCGAAAAGATCATTGAGCACGTTCGCGCGCCCGGCCTTGATCCCAACGCCAAGTTCAGCTTCCTTGCGACGCTGCTTGATCGCGACAATTTCATGGGCCGCGTCATCACTGGCCGCGTCCAGTCGGGCACGATCCGCGTCAACGATCCGATCCACGCGATCGACATGGACGGTAAGGTCGTCGAAGTCGGCCGCGCCACCAAGCTGATGAGCTTTGACGGGCTGGAGCGTGTGCCAGTGGAATCGGCGCAGGCGGGTGACATCATCGCGCTCGCCGGTCTGGAAAAGGCGACCGTCGCCAACACCATCTGCGATCCTTCGGTGTCCGAGCCGATTGCCGCCCAGCCGATCGACCCGCCGACGCTGGCGATGCGCTTCTCGGTCAACGATTCCCCCCTCGCCGGGCGGGAGGGCAGCAAGGTCACCACCCGCATCATCCGCGACCGTCTGCTGCGCGAGGCCGAGACCAACGTCGCCATCCGCGTCACCGAAAGCGAAGACAAGGACGCCTACGAAGTCGCCGGGCGCGGCGAATTGCAGCTGGGCGTGCTGATTGAAACGATGCGCCGCGAAGGCTTCGAGCTCGGCATCAGCCGCCCGCGCGTGCTGTTCCGCGAAGAAGGCGGCAAGCGCATGGAGCCTTACGAGACCGTCGTGATCGACGTCGATGACGAGCACTCGGGCACGGTTGTCGAGAAGATGCAGCGCCGCAAGGCCGACCTGACCGAAATGCGCCCCTCGGGCCTCGGCAAGACCCGCATCACCTTCTCCGCCCCGTCGCGCGGGCTGATCGGTTATCACGGTGAATTCCTGTCCGACACGCGCGGCACGGGGATTATGAACCGGTTGTTTGAGAAGTACGACGCCTACAAGGGTCCGATCGAAGGCCGCATCAACGGCGTGCTGATCTCCAACGGCGATGGCGAGGCGAATGCCTACGCGCTGAATATGCTGGAAGAGCGCGGCGAGCTGTTCGTTGGCCCGCAGATGAAGGTCTATCAGGGCATGATCATCGGCGAGAACGCCAAGCCGGACGATCTCGAAGTCAACCCGATGAAAGCCAAGCAGCTGTCGAACGTCCGTTCGAGCGGCAAGGATGAAGCGATCCGCCTCACCCCGCCGCGCCGGATGACGCTGGAACAGTCGATCGCCTATATCGATGACGATGAAATGGTCGAAGTGACCCCGCAATCGATCCGCCTGCGCAAGGCCGAGCTTGACCCGAACGAGCGCAAGAAGATGCGCCGCAAGAAGGAAAGCTGAGGCCCGCAGGCCCTGGCGACCGACCCCAAACGCAAATGACCCCGCGCGAGGATGGCCTCGCGCGGGGTCATTTTTTTCAACCTAGGCCGAAGCGGCGACTAGAACCGCAGGTTCACCGTTGCGCGCAGGGCGTGATAATCGAACTTGTCGTTCGACAGGCGCATATCGGTGCCGCCCGATTCCAGCAGGAACGGGTTGGTCGCAGGCGCGGTGCCCGGGCCAACAGCCACGACATAATCGTCATCGTTGAAGCGCGAGTAGAGATACTCGATCCCCAGCCCGAGGTTGCGCGTCAGCATCACTTCAGCGCCGCCACCAGCCTGCCAGCCGAACTGCCAGTCACGCTCATTGTCGGGTGTGAAGGAATTGGCGCCATTGCTGGTGCTGAACGAGTGGTCGATGCGCGCATAACCCGCGCCGCCGGTGGCATAGAACAGGGCGCGCCCTTCGCCCGGCGAAATGCCGAGACGTGCACGCGCGGTCACAGCCCAATCCATCTCGCGCCCGAAGGTGTAGGATGCCGGGGTGGTGCTGAAGCCGGTGGTGAATTCCTCCACGCCCGGACGCGCGCCTTCGACTAGAATGCCTGCAACGATCGGGCCGTCGCCGAGGTGACGGTCATAGCCGAGGCGAACCGCATAGCCTTCGTTCTGGCGATTGCCGCGGCAGCCCGCAGCGGCCGCGCTTACCGGCGTGCCGGCGCAGAAGCCGGGCGAGAAGGCGTTAGCGCCTGCCACCGTATTGACGTTGTCGTTGAAGGTACCGTCCTGATCGGTATCGAACACGATCGTATCGCCGCGACCATCTTCAACAGATTCAAGACCAATTGATCCGGAAATGTATGGGCCGTTAAAGTAGCGTTCATCTTCCTGCGCAAAGGCAGCGGACGAAAGCATCAGTGCAGTTATACCAACTGCCGGGGTGAAGTAACGTAGCGACATTATTGAAAACTCCGGATTCGGAAATGAACTTTTTGCAACCTATTTCAATTGCCGATGCTCTCTGTCGCAATTCCGATATTGTTTCTAACTCATGAGTTAGTTTTCGCACGATCCGGCTTACGGCCACGTCAGTTGGCCTGAGAGGTGTGCGTAAATTGCGATGAAATGGGCCGCCGGTCTTCGCGCCTGCTCGAAGCCTGTCTCCAATGGGGAAACTTGGCCAGATGGGTGGCCATTGGCGGCGGCGCTTGTTAGGCCTGCGCGCCATGAACGCATTCACTCTCGGCTCGCTCGCTGTCTATTTCGTCCTGATGCTCGGCATCGGGGTTTATGCCTGGCGCAAGACGGCCAAGGACAGTTCGGGCTATCTGCTCGCGGGGCGCAGCCTCACGCCCTCGGTCGCCGCCTTGAGCGCAGGGGCATCTGATATGTCGGGCTGGCTGCTGCTCGGCCTGCCGGGCGCGCTGTTTGCCAGCGGGTTGGTGGAGGCGTGGATCGCCATCGGGCTGACAGTCGGCGCGGCGCTCAACTGGATTATCGTCGCCCCCCGCCTGCGCGAACAGACCGAGCGGCTGGGCGACGCGCTCACCATCCCGCAATTTCTCGCCAATCGCTTCCCTGAAAGCGGGACACTGCTGCGGGTCATTTCGGCGGTGATTATCGTCGGCTTCTTCACCGTCTACACTGCGAGCGGGATGGTGGGCGGGGGCAAGCTCTTCGCGACCGCGTTTGCCGGAGTGCTGCCGGATACGGGCCTCAGCGATTACATGCTCGGCATCTTCATCACCGCCGGGATCGTGCTGGTTTATACCATGATCGGCGGGTTCCTGGCCGTCAGCCTCACCGACTTCGTGCAAGGCATGATCATGATGGTGGCGCTGGTGGTGATGCCGCTGGTGGTCATGTTCGGCCCCGGCGGCAGCGCGGGCGGGAGCATCCTTGCCGTGCCACAGGAGGGGTTCCTCAGCCTGACTCAAGGCGCGACCGCCATCGGCATCATCAGCGCGGTCACGTGGGGCCTGGGCTATTTCGGTCAGCCGCATATTATCGTGCGCTTCATGGCGATTGACCGGGTGGAGAATGTCGGCCGCGCCGGGGTGATCGGGATGAGCTGGATGGTAATCTCGCTGGTGGGCGCAGTGGCCGTGGGCCTTGCGGGCCGGGCCTATGCCGAGCGCAACGGGCTGGTGGTTGACGATCCCGAGACGATCTTCATCATCCTTGCCAACCTGCTGTTCCACCCGGCGGTGACCGGCTTCCTCTATGCCGCGCTGCTGGCGGCGATCATGAGCACGATTTCATCGCAGCTTTTGGTGTCCTCCTCCTCACTGACCGAGGATTTCTACCGCCTGTTCCTGCGCCGCAATGCCTCAGAGGCTGAGGCGGTGAATATCGGGCGGCTGAGCGTGGCGCTGGTGGCGGCGGCGGGGATTGTGATAGCCGCCGATCCGGAGAGCCAGGTGCTCGGCCTTGTCTCCAACGCATGGGCGGGCTTTGGCGCGGCTTTCGGCCCGCTGATCTTACTTGCGCTGACCTGGAACCGGATGACCGGTGCGGGCGCCGTCGCCGGGTTGGTGACGGGCGCAGGTGTGGTCGCGGCATGGATCGCGCTGGGCTGGAACAAGGCATTTCTGGGCGGCCCCGGCCTCTACGAAATCGTCCCCGGCTTTGCCGCGTCGCTGCTGGCAATCGTGGTGGTGAGCGGGATGACGCGCACCGAGCGCGAAGACGTGAAAGCATGAGCGAAACTTCGCCCCGTGTCACCGGGCTCGGCGGTGTGTTCTATGTGGTGCGCGATCCGGAAGCCTCACGCACGTGGTATCGCGAAATGTTGGGGATTGACGGCCCCTACGGCCCGCAACTCGCCTGGGCGGGCGAGCCGCGTGCGAACCCCTATTCGCTCATCAGCCACTTCACTGACGACGCCTATATCAAGCCCGGCACCGGCGGCTTCATGATTAACCTGCGGGTCGACGATCTGGACGGGTTTGTCGCTCTGCTGCGCGCCAAGGGGGCAGACATTCTCGGCGAAGCGGACGAGGGCTATGGCAAGTTTGCCTGGGTGCTTGATCCCGACGGGGTGAAGATCGAATTGTGGGAACAGGTCGAAGACACCTTGCCCTGACTCGGGCGGCGGCCTGCCCCAAAGCCCATATCCTGCTGCCAATCATCGCTTATCCGAGCCCGTTTCCGGCCTGTTAACCATTTCTGCGAGATACTCCTTAGCTATGAAAGGCAAGGGCAAGATTCGCGGATGGACGCTGGCGGCAGCCGCACTCGCACTCGCGGGGTGCGGCTCGCTGATCCCCGGCGGTGGCAGCGGCGCTGCACCGGGTACTGCCAGCCAAAGCGCACGCGCACCGGCCCGTCCCGCAGTTCCAGTGGCCTCGGCCCCGCAAAGCTATGCACCGCGCGCTGAGGATGCGAGCTGCCTCGCCGATCTCGGCGCAAGCGGGGCGCGGTTCGATCCGCTCCCCGATACCTACGCCGCGCCGGGCTGCAACAAGCTCGGCACGGTGCAGCTGATGGCGCTGGCGGGAGACCGCGCGCCGCTCACCCTCAGCAATCTGGGGCCGGTGCGGTGCAGCGTTGCCAAGGCGTTCGGCGATTGGGCGCGCTTCGGCGTGGACCGTGCCGCGCGTCAGTTGCTCGGCAGTCCGGTGGCGAAAATCGAAACTATGGGCAGCTACGCCTGCCGCAATGTCGCCGGGAGCGAGCGCCGCTCAGCTCATGCCCGCGCCGAAGCGATCGACGTCTCCGCCTTTGTACTGGCGGACGGACGGCGGATCGTGTTGAAGCGCGACTGGGACGGCGGCGATGCGGCCACGCGCGAGTTCCTGCGGGTGGTACACAAGAGCGCGTGCAAGCGCTTTGGCACGGTGCTCGGCCCCGAATACAACGCCGCGCATGAAGATCACTTCCACCTTGAGGGCGCCGGCGCGAAGTTCTGCCGCTAGCCCAAACGGGTTGCTGAACGATCAGCGCCGAGGCCGCTTTGGGGGGCGCCCACCTGCCCTGACCCTAGGCCCGCAGCTTCGGTTCCAGCCTCGCCTCCAATTTCAACCGCACCGCTTCAGCCGCATGACGCGCGCCGAGTTTGGTCATCATATTCGTCCGGTGGATTTCGACCGTGCGCGGGCTGGTGTCGAGTTCGCGAGCGATGGCCTTGTTGCTGCTGCCCTCCGCCAACCAATCGAGCACTTCGCGTTCCCGCGCCGAGAGGGTCGAGATCCGGTCGCGCGCTTCGATCATGCGGCGGCGGGCGGCGCCGAACTGTTCGGCTTCCTTCTCGATCCGCATCAGGCAGCGGTCGAAGCGATCGGGATCGAGCGGCAGGGCGAGGTAATCCAGCGCTCCAGCCTTGATCGCTTCAACGATCGGGCCGGGACGCGGCTGCACATCGACCGCGATCATCGGCAACCAGATGCCGAGCCGGCCCAGCCGGTCGAGGATGATGCCCACCCCGCCATCTTCAGCCGTATCGCGGGCGATAATGATCCCTACACGCGGCGGGTGCGCTGCGAGTTCGGAGAGATCCCCATACACCTCGCAATGATGTCCAAGCAAAAAGCCCACTCGGGCCAGTTCTGCGCGTTGGCGGCTGCAAGGATCGATGAAGTGGAGGGAGGCTTTGCGGGTCATGCGATACTGTGTGCGCCAACCCCTTGCGGGATACACGCAGAAGCGCCGCCGATCCGGAGACTTTACAATCCTCTGAACTCTAGATAGAATTGATTTATATAGGTTATTTATCTCCGCATCGGAGCCATATCAGGCAAAAAGACCTAAGCATCATCGCTGAAGCGATAGGATGGCAGCGAGTGGAAGGCCGACCGCAGAGCATTTCCCCAACCCGACGAAATCGTGTCGAAATACTCGTCCTCAGCCGTCACGCGGTGTTCGTGGCTGGCGACAAATCCGTCCTTTGCGATCACCAGCAAATCCAGCGGCAGACCGACCGACAGGTTCGCCTTGAGCGTCGAATCAAAGCTCACCATCAGCAGCTTGACCGCGTCTTCAAAGCTCATGCCGCGGTCATAGCCGCGGATCAGGATCGGGCGACCATATTTGGTCTCGCCAATCTGGAAGAACGGCGTGTCCCAGCTGGCTTCAATGAAATTGCCTTCGGGGTAGATCATGAACAGGCGCGGCTGCATCCCGGCGATCTGCCCGGCCACGATCATGGTTGCGGTAAAGCGCCCCTTGCCGCTGTCGCCGTTGACGGCCTGCGCGCCTTCGATGGTGGTGCGCAGCAAGCGCCCGATCTCGGTGGCGACCTGAAACATGGTTGGCCCTTTGAGCAGAGCATTGTCGCGCTCGGACGGAGCCTTGGTACGTTCCTCAAGCTGGCTGATCACCGCCTGCGTGGTCGCAAGATTGCCCGCAGTCATCACCGCGATCATGCGTTCGCCCGGCACGCTCCAGTGGAACAGCTTGCGGAAGGTCGAGATGTTGTCGACGCCCGAATTGGTGCGGGTGTCGCTCATCAGCACGAGGCCTTTCTCAAGCACCATGCCAACGCAATAGGTCATGCCGTCATCCTCCCCTGCCCCAGCCCTTTGGCCTGAGCCTTCTTGCTCCGCGCCCTAGCGCGTGGGACGCATCTGCGCAAAGCCTGCGCCCCGGCTTTTCGGTTATTGCGTCGACTGGCCTTGGCTCTGGCTTTGGCTTTGGCCTTGGCTTTGGGATTGCCCGGCCGAAGGTTTCGCCTCAACCGCGACGCCCACGGTCAGCACTTCATCGGCCGCCCCGCCAAAGCTGATCCCGGTGACAGGCGCGGCATCGCGGTAGTCGCTCCCCGTCGCCACGCGGACATAGCGCGGATCGGGGCTGATCCCGTTCGATACATCGAAGCCGACCCAGCCCAGCCCTTCAACATGGGCTTCGGCCCAGGCGTGGGTGGCTTCCTGCTGGATACGGTCGTCCATCATCAGGTAGCCACTAACATAGCGCGCCGGAATGCCGTTCGCGCGGGCGGCGCCGATAAAGATATGCGCATGGTCCTGACACACGCCAAAGCCGTGGATCACCGCTTCTTCAGCAGTGGTGCCGGAATGGGTGCGCCCGGCTTCGTAGGTGATCCGCCCCCGGATCAGATCGGACAGCGAATGAAGAAATTCGAGCGGCGCCTTGTCCGCTGGCCCTTGCACCTCGCGCAGCAAGCCGCGCAGCTTGGCGCCCGGACGCGTCAGCGAGGTCTGACGCAGGAAGCTCCACAAGGGCAGGTGGCCCGAATGGCGGCCGATTACCCCGGCATTGTCGTCGGTCTCGACCACGCCTTCGCAGGTTACAGTCACCTCCCGCGCGCCCGGCTCCAACCCGATCAGCGTGACGTGGTTGAAATGCTGGTCGTCATATTGCAGCTCGGCATGGGCATTGTCGAAGGTCATGCGCCAGTCGATGATGCGCTGGCCCTGCGTTTCCTTGGGCGTCAACCGCAGCCGTTGGAGCGCATGAACCACCGGCTGCGTGAAGGCATAATGGGTGGTGTGCCGGATCGAGAGAGTCAGCTTGCTCATGCGTGGAACCGGTAATCCTCAGCGATGGCTTGGCTGATGCTGGCGTTGCGGGACAGGAAATCGACGAGGAACTCGTGCAGCCCCTGTTCGAAAATCTGGTCGACGCACAGGTGGCTGATGCGGGTGTCGGAATCTCGCATCAGGGCAACGGCGCGCCCCTCGACCCCGTGCATCCGCGCCAGCGCGGCCAGACAATCGCGCAAGGCATTGCGGCAGAAGGCGAGGCTGCGGGGGAAGCGATCATCCAGCACCACGAATTCGACGATCCCGCGCGCCTCGATCTGCCCCGCATTGAGCCAAGAATAGACCCGCGCCCCTGCGACCGATCGCAGCACCTGTTCCCACTGCCCGGTATCCAGGCTCGACCCGACATAGGAGAGCGAAGGCAGCAGCAGGAAATACTTCATGTCGAGAATGCGCGCGGTGGAATCCGAACGTTCGATGAAAGTGCCTGCACGGCTGAAATGATAGCCTTCGTCTCGCAGCATCGAGCCATCGAAAGCGCCGTGAACCTGCGTGCCGGCACGGCGGATCGCGGCCAGCACCTCGCCCACGCCTGCCTGACCCACCGGGCGAGCAAGCAGCGCGTCAAGCTTCATCCAGTTCTCGTTGACCGCTTCCCAGACATCTGAGGAAATGTTGGTGCGCGCAGTCCGGGCGTTTGACCTTACCCCCCCGAACATCAGCCGGACATTGCCGGGATTGGACGGCCCGCGCAGCACGAAGTTCCAGACCTGCATCCCGTCATAGCTTTCATGCAGCGCCTCATAGGCCTTGCTCAGCCCGAGCGTCGCAATCACCGAGCGCCATTCCGCTTCGGCCGTGGCCAGATCGCGGGTCAGCGCCATGCGCAGCGCGGCTTCAAGCAGGCGTGCGGTGTTCTCGGCCCGCTCAAGATAGCGGAACATCCAGAACAACCCATTGGCGGTGCGGCCTAGCATGATGCGTCCCCCACCATCAGTCCTTCAGCACCCAGGTGTCCTTGGTGCCCCCGCCCTGCGAGGAGTTCACCACCAGCGAACCCTTCTTCAGCGCCACCCGCGTCAACCCGCCGGGCGTGATGTCGATCCCCTCGGGCGAGACCAGCACAAAGGGTCTGAGATCAAGGTGCCGGGGGGCGAGGCCCTTGGCGGTGTAAATCGGGCAGGTCGACAGCGCGAGTGTGGGCTGGGCGATGTAATTCTCCGGCCGGGCAACCAGCTTGGCGCGGAAAGCCTCGATCTCGCGCTTGGACGAGGTCGGCCCGATCAGCATCCCGTAGCCGCCCGATCCGTGCACTTCCTTGACCACCAGTTCGGCCAGATTGTCGAGCACGTAGCCAAGCGCGTCCTTGTCTGCGCAGCGCCAGGTCTGGACGTTGGGCAGCAGGGGCTTTTCGCCGGTATAGAATTCGACGATTTCCGGCATGAAGCTGTAGATCGCCTTGTCATCGGCCACCCCGGTGCCGGGCGCATTGGCGATGGTGATTCCGCCCGCGCGGTACACATCCATGATCCCCGGCACGCCGAGCGCGCTATCGGGGTTGAAGGTGAGCGGATCGAGATATTCGTCATCGACCCGGCGATAGAGCACGTCGATGGGCTGGTAGCCGCGGGTGGTGCGCATCTGCACACGGCCGCCCACCACGCGCAGATCGCTGCCCTCAACCAGTTCTGCGCCCATCTGATCGGCGAGGAAGGCGTGCTCAAAATAGGCGGAATTGTAGATCCCCGGCGTCAGCACCGCGACGGTCGGCTTGCCGCCGGTGAACGCGGGCGGGACGCAGGCGGCGAGACTGCGGGCAAGGCGGCGCGGGTAGTTCGACACGCTCTCCACCGCCACGCGGCTGAACAGATCGGGGAACATCCCCATCATCGTCTCGCGGTTTTCCAGCATGTAGGAGACGCCCGACGGCGTGCGCGCATTGTCCTCCAGCACGAAGAACTCGTCCGGCCCGGTGCGAACGAGGTCGATCCCGACGATGTGGGTGTAAATCCCGCCGGGCGGGGTGAAGCCGACCATGTTGGCGAGCCATGCGTCATTGGTGCGCAGCAAACGCTCCGGCAGACGCCCGGCGCGGACGATTTCCTGCCGGTGATAAAGATCATAGAGGAACGAATTGAGCGCCCGCACCCGCTGTTCGATCCCGCGCGATAGCTTGCGCCACTCGCTCGCGGTGATGATCCGCGGCACCATGTCGAACGGGATCAGGCGCTCTTCCGCCGCATCCTCGCCATAGACGTTGAAGGTGATGCCGGTGCGGCGAAAGCTATCATCCGCCTCGCGGTTCTTGCGGCGCAGGAATTCGGGCGGCTGCTCGTTATACCAGCGACAATATTCAGCATAGGCTGGCCGCGTGCGGCCATCGCTATCGAACATCTCGTCGAAATTGCTGCTACTCGCGTCCATTGACCCCCGCACGCTTTTTTCAGAGCTTTTTGCCCTTAGGTGCAGCGCACAATCTAACCGGCCTTTCACAAAAGGAAAGCGGCCATGTCAGTTTGCGCAAGATCGCTGAAAAAGCGTCAGATGCGGGTGGTTTCAAGCTCGCTGAGCAGGGTCTGGATCACCTGGGCATCATAGGTGAAACCCATATGCGTGCAGCGCAGCGGGATCGCACGGTCACGCTCACCGGGACGGCCGGCCGCGCAGCGCGGGGCGATCACGCCGTCATTGGCGCTCCACAGCGCCACCGTTTCAACCGGCGGTTTGACGGCCAGCATGGCCTCGACCGGCGGGGCATCGACCGAATGGCCAGTGATGAACTGGTAGGCACGCCACACATTATTGGCGCGCGGGCTCCCCGAAAAGGGCGAGCCCATCGTTACAACCTTGGCGACCGCCTGCGGCTGACGCTTGGCAATCTCGCGCGCGTAGAGCCCGCCGAGGCTCCAGCCGATCAGCACGACCGGACGCCCGTGCCGTTCGTGCAGTTCAACCAGGCGCGCCTCGATCTGGTCGAAGCGGACGGGATCGGGACCCCAGTTGCGGCCTTGCCCCCAGCGCTTGACCACATGGCCCGCGCTTTCGAGCTGCCGTGCAAGATAGCGCATCCGCAGCGGACTCGCGCCAAAGCCGGGGATGATCATCGCCACCTGCGGGTTGGCGGTGGCTAGGGCGGCAGGCTTGCGCTTGGCACGGCGCAGCGGTTCGAGCAGCACGTCAGCTTCGCCCAGCAAGCGCATCAGGCGCGGCTTGCCCGCTTCGAATTCCTCAGGACAGGCTTCCCGCGCGAGCGCGACCCGCCGGGCCATCGCCGTCGCCGCATAGGCCTGCCTCGCCTGCGCGCCAGCAGCCGTCGCCGCTGCGACCAGCGGAGACGGGATGCGGGAAAGCTCAGGGACGAAGCGCTGCGGTGTCATGTGACAGTTTAAAGAGCGAAACCGATTAATGTTCCCTGAAGTGTAACAATGGAACCGCGCATTAATGCCCTTTACTTCGCGGGGCAGTCACCGACCCGCTCGTGCTTGACCTTGAAGCTCATCGTGCCTTCGCCCATGCCTTCGAAGTTCATCTTGGTGCTGGCGTTGTATTCGGACGAGGTCGGGGTGGTGGTGCCGGTCATGGACATGCGCGCTTCGCCCTCGGGGGTCTTGCAGACCATGACAGCGTCCAGCTTGCCGCCGTTGAGGTTGAAGCTTTCATAGGCGCACTCGCCATTCTGGCCCTTCTTGACCAATTCCTCGAAACCCTTGTCGACGTCTTCAGCCGTCAGGCAATCTTCGCTGGTGGTGGTCGCACCGGCACCGTGGCCCTTCATGTCAGCAGGCATTCCCGGAACGTCGATCCCGGTCATGGTGATGGTGGCCTTGTATAGCCCGGGCTGCGGCTTGATTCCTTCGGCTTGAGCCTTGTCGGCGACTTCCTTGGCGCTGATTTCGCCATTGCCGTCAGCATCCGTCTTGCCGCCGGAACAACCGACAAGCAGAGCCGCACTGGCTGCGGCGATAATGGTCATGCGCTTCATATTGTCGTCTCCTCCAGCGTTTCGCGTTGATAACCGATCTAGCAGCAAATCGTGCCACGAAAAGAGCGCCGGTGCCTGGAAGCCGCCTTGCACGTCCCTGCTTTGTTCCCCATAACAATAATATGGCCCAACTCGTGATCCGCCGCGGACTGGACGAGCCCGAAACGGGCGCGGACTTTACCCCGCACCGCCCCCAACGTCCCGACAAGTCGATGGGCGGCATTCCGTTCAAGCTGGTCTCGGAATACGAACCGGCGGGCGATCAGCCGACGGCAATTGCCGAACTGACCCAAAGCGCGCTGGCGGGCGAGAAGACGCAGGTGCTGCTCGGCGTCACCGGCAGCGGCAAGACTTTCACGATGGCCAAGGTGATCGAAACCTTGCAGCGCCCCGCGCTGATCCTTGCGCCCAACAAGATCCTCGCCGCGCAGTTATATGGCGAATTCAAGAGCTTCTTCCCCGAGAACGCGGTCGAATATTTCGTCAGCTATTACGACTACTACCAGCCCGAAGCCTACGTCCCGCGCTCCGATACCTATATCGAGAAGGAATCCAGCGTAAACGAAGCGATCGACCGGATGCGCCACTCGGCCACCCGCGCGCTGCTGGAACGCGACGACGTGATCATCGTCGCCTCGGTTTCGTGCCTCTACGGGATCGGCTCGGTCGAAACCTATTCGGCGATGATTTTCGACATCAAGCTGGGCGAGACGGTCGACCAGCGCGAGCTGATCCGCAAGCTGGTCGCCCTGCAATACAAGCGCAACGATGCCAGCTTCACCCGCGGCAATTTCCGGGTGCGCGGCGATAGTCTCGAAATCTTCCCCTCGCACTACGAGGACATGGCCTGGCGCATCAGCTTCTTCGGTGACGAGATCGAGGAGATCGCCGAATTCGATCCCCTCACCGGCACCAAGGGCGCGAAGCTGGAAAAGGTGCGGGTCTATGCCAATTCGCACTATGTGACGCCGGGGCCGACGATGAAACAGGCGGCGGCTGCGATCAAATTCGAGCTGGAGGAACGGCTCAAGGAGCTGGAGATCGAAGGCAAGCTGCTCGAACGCCAGCGGTTGGAACAGCGCACGCATTTCGATCTGGAGATGATCGCGGCGACGGGGAGCTGCGCCGGGATCGAGAACTATTCGCGCTTCCTCACCGGGCGGCTCCCCGGCGAGCCCCCGCCGACTTTGTTCGAATACCTGCCCGAAAACGCGCTGCTGTTCGTCGATGAAAGCCACCAGACCGTGCCGCAGATCGGCGCGATGGCCAAAGGGGACCACCGCCGCAAGCTGACGCTCGCTGAATATGGCTTCCGCCTGCCCAGCTGCATCGACAACCGCCCGCTGCGCTTCAACGAATGGGACGCAATGCGCCCGCAGACTTTCGCGGTCAGCGCCACGCCCGGCCATTGGGAAATGGACCAGACCGGTGGCGTCTTTGCCGAACAGGTCATTCGCCCCACTGGCCTGATCGATCCGCCGGTCGAAATCCGCCCGGTCGAAGATCAGGTGCAGGACTGCATTGTCGAATGCAAAGCGACTGCCGCCAAGGGTTACCGCACTTTGGTGACGACGCTGACCAAGAGGATGGCGGAAGACCTCACCGAATTCATGCACGAGGCCGGGGTGCGGGTGCGCTATATGCACTCGGACGTCGAGACGCTGGAGCGCATCGAGCTGATCCGCGATTTGCGGCTTGGCGTCTATGACGTGCTGATCGGGATCAACCTGCTACGCGAAGGCCTCGACATCCCCGAATGCGGACTGGTGGCGATTTTGGACGCCGACAAGGAAGGCTTCCTACGCAGCGAAACCTCGCTGATCCAGACCATCGGCCGCGCGGCGCGCAACGTCGATGGCCGGGTGATCCTCTATGCCGATCGCATCACCGGCAGCATGGAGCGTGCGCTGGCAGAGACAGATCGCCGCCGATCAAGGCAGGAAGCGTTCAATGCGGAACACGGCATCACGCCGCAGACCATCAAGCGCAACATCCACGACATCGTCGCCCATTCCGCCGCACAGGATAGCGTGTTGGTGGACACCGGCGATCCGGAGCGCAACAACCTCGTCGGCCACAACCTGCGCAGCTACATCGAAGACCTCGAAAAGCGGATGCGCAACGCGGCGGCGAACCTGGAGTTCGAAGAAGCGGGCCGGTTGCGCGACGAAATCCGGCGGCTGGAAGCGGACGAACTGGGCATCCCCGACAAAGACAAGCGCGCACCGATCGTGGGGCGGAGCAATGAGGGCAAGCCGGGGACGCGCAAGACGCGGTATGGGAAAGTGCGGGCCAAGCGGGTGGGTGGGAAGCCTTGAGCGTGGACAAATCAATCTTTTCAACGGATTGCAGCGACATCCGACAAACGTGAGATTTTGAGATTTTATGATCGGACACTAACATGGCTAGGCAATTTGGTTTTTCTGGGTTCTGCCATGATCCGATCTTTCGCCTGCAAGGAAACCGAACGCATCTGGCGGGGTTGCGTCAGCCGCAAGTTACCCGCTGACATTCAACAGCGCGCGCTTGCAAAATTGGCGCTGCTTAATCGGGTCAAGACCATCGACGATCTGCGCAACCCGCCGTCGAACCGGCTCCACCCACTCACCGGTGACCGCTCCGGTCAGCATTCTGTTTCCATAAACAGGCAATGGCGTATATGCTTCGTGTTCGAAAACGGAGAAGCTCACGGTGTCGAAATCGTCGACTATCATTGACACCTCGGACTGGCTGCACATTCCGCATGCGGGCGAATTGCTCTTATCGGAATTCATGGAGCCCTACGAATTAGATGCTACTTCCTTGGCGACGGCCATTGCGGTCGATCCGGCGCGGCTTCAATCCGTCATCGACGGCTCAAAGCGCATCGACGGTGAACTAGATCTGCGACTCGCCCGCTATTTCCGCATGTCGGAAGGGTTTTTCATGGGCCTTCAGATCGATTGTGAACTCCGCACGGCCAAACGCGCGCTCAATGGAGAGTTGGAGCGTATCCAACCTCGCGCTGCCTGACGCACGGAATTAAGTTTGGTGGCAAGGCTTGAGGGACGCTTGAACCCCACTCGCAACCCTGCCAACCCACACTCCCATGAACGCCCGATTCCTCACCGCGCTGGCCGCTGTCAGCACGCTCGCCCTCGCCCATCCCACCGCTGCGCAGGACGCGCCCAAGCCTGAGGCCGCCGCCAAGCCTGCGCCGGAGCGGCAGTCGCGCACCCGCGATCTTGCCGGTACCTTTGGCGGCCAACGCATCGCCTACCGCGCGACCATCGCCGACACCATCCTGTCGGATGACGCGGGCAAGGCCGAGGCGGTGATCGTCACCACCTCCTATGTAAAAACCCCGGCTGATCCGACGCGCCCGGTGTTCTTCATCTACAACGGCGGGCCGGGTTCGGGCTCGGTGTGGCTCCAGATGGGTGCCTTCGGGCCGAAGCGCGTTGCGATCCCCTCGGACGCCAAAGACGATGGCGCACCGCCCTATCCGCTGGTCGACAACCCGGAGAGCCTGCTCGATGTTGCCGATCTCGTGTTCATCGACCCGCCGGGCACGGGCTTCAGTCACCTCACCCAAGGCACCGATCCCAAGAAGTATTATGGCCTGCGTCAGGATGGCCGCGCCGTTGCCACGGTGATCCGGCGCTGGATCAACGACAATGGCCGCTGGAACAGCCCCAAGTTCCTCGGCGGCGAAAGCTACGGCACCACCCGCACCGCGATGGTCGCGGACGAGCTGGAAGGCAGCACCTATAATGACGTCGGTCTCAACGGGTTGATCCTCGTCTCGACCATCCTCGATTTTGGGGCAGAAGACACGACGCCCGGCAATGAGATGGCCTATGTCGTCACCCTGCCCAACATGGCGACCACGGCCTTCTATCACGGCAAGGTCGAAGCCGCTTCGGCTGCGGCGGTGGCTGAGGAAGCGCGCCGCTTTGCGATCGGGCCGTTTGCCACCGCGCTGCTCAAGGGACAGGACTTACCCGCTGAGGAGCGCGCGAGCGTGCGCAAGGAACTGTCGCGCCTCACCGGCCTGTCGGAGGAATATCTCGACCAAGCCAACCTGCGCGTCACCGACCAGCGCTTCTACAAGGAGTTGCTGCGCGACCGGGGGCTGACCGTCGGTCGGCTCGATTCGCGCTACACGGGCACCGATTACGACAATGCAGGCGAGACGCCGGACAATGATCCGAGCTTCTACGGCATCGATGCTGGCTACACCGCCGCGATCAACAGCTGGGCGCGCGAGACGCTGGGATACAAGACTGATCGCGAATATCAGGCGATCGGTCGCGAGCCGGGACGCAATTGGGACTGGAGCCTCGACGGCTCGGGCCGTGCAGCCTATCTCAACGTCGCGCCGCTGATCGGGCAGGCGCTCCGCCAGAATTCGCAGCTGCGCCTGTTCAATGCGCAAGGCTATTATGATTTCGCCACGCCGTTCTTCGGGGCGGAATATTCGCTGAAGCGCTACGGGATCCCGCAGGATCGCATCACGTGGAAATATTACGACGCCGGGCACATGATGTATATTCGCGACGAGGATCGCGCGAAGCTTTCGGCCGATATCCGCGCCTTCATCCGCGCGCGGTGATCCGCAAGCTGACGTTTTTGGCCGCGCTTGTGGGCGTGTGCGGATTGACGGGGTGCAAGCCGCCGCCGACCGATGCTGCCGTGGCGCGCGTGTCCCTGCTCGCGCCGACCGCCGGGCCTGCTGCCCCGCTACCCTCGCCCGATACGACCGCTGCGGTCTGGGCAAGCACGAATACGCCGCTGCGGCTGGTTTATGGCGTTCCCGGTCAGCCAGTGCTGCTCGCGCTCGAATGCCTCGACCCCGCGAAGCCCGAAGCCCGTCTCAGGATCACCCGCCATGCGCCAGCGGACGAGGGCGCCGCCGCGCTGCTGGCGCTGATCGGCAATGGCTGGATCGGGCGCTTCCCGGTCGATGCGACCACGATCGGCGGGCGCGTGTTATGGCAGGGAGAGGTTCCGGCGATGACCCGCGAATGGAATGCGCTCAAGCCGGAACGCGAGGCGACCGTCACGGTGCCGGGCGCGGGGTTGGTGCGGCTCAACCCCAGCCCGCTGCCGATGCAGCTTGTCACCACTTGCCGCAACGAAGCGCGCGAAAACGCACCGACAGCTTTGGAGCTGTTCACGCCGCCGATGCCAGACCCTTCACCGGCTCCCTGATGCCTGTCGCTCAAGCAATTCCGGTGTAAGCACCTGCGGCAATTGCTGCGGGCTTGCTGCCTCCGGCGGATACCACAGGTAAAGCGGCACGCCTGCCGCGCCTTGTTCGGTGAGGAAGGCAGTGATCTCGGGATCGCGCACCGTCCAGTCGCCCACCATCGGCACCACGCCCGCCGCCTCGAAAGCCTCGCGCACGCTCTCGCGCTCAATCGAGCTGGCTTCATTGACCTTGCAGGTGACGCACCAGTCGGCGGTGAACCACAGGAACACTGGCTTGCCCGACGCGCGCGCCTTGGCCAGCGCATCGCGGCTGAAGCTCTGCGGGTTGTGGATGCTGGCCTTGGGCGCGCCAGCCTTGCTCTCATAGACCGAAGGCAGGGCGATCAGAGCAAAGGCAAGGAACGGCGCGGCGACGAGGCCGAAGGCGGGCCAGGCCAGCTTGCCGCCGCGTTGCAGCTTGCCGGTCACGAACAGCCCGAGGAGCACGCCCACCACCAGCACCAGCGCGATGAGGCCAAAGGGCCGCCCACCCAGCTGCACCGTCAGCCACAGCAGCGCGAGGCCGGTCAGCCCCATCGGGACCGCCATGATCCTCCGGAACCGCTCCATCCACGCACCGGGCTTGGGCAGCATCCGGCGCAACGGCGGTACGAAACCGAGCAGCAGGAACGGCAGCGCCAGCCCCAACCCCAGCAGCGCGAACAGCAGCAAGGCCTGCGGCACCGGCAGCAACAGCGCCGCACCCAAAGCGGCCGCCATAAAGGGGCCGGTGCAGGGAGTGGCCACGAAGGCGGCCAGCAATCCGGTGGCAAACGCGCCGGTGCGCTCGCCCCCCATGCTCATGGAGATTGTCGGCAGCTCGAACAGCCCGGCAAAGTTCGCCGTAATCGCCGCTGCTAGCACCAGCAAGGCGACAACAACGCCTGGCTCCTGCAATTGGAACGCCCAGCCAACCTGCTCGCCCGCCGCGCGCAAGGCGAGCAGCAGCGCGCCCAGCGCGACGCAGGCCAGCACCACGCCAGCGGTATAGGCGAGCCCTTCGGCCCGCGCCTTGGCCTCGCTCTCACCGGCACGGGCGAGTGCGATCGCTTTGAGGCTCAGGATCGGGAAGACGCAGGGCATGATGTTGAGCAGCAAACCGCCCACCAGCGCGCCGAGGATCAGCGTCCATAGCGGCGGGATGGGAGCATTCTGCGCGCCAGCGATGACCTCGCCGCCGCCTGGCACGGTGCCGAGATCGGCTTCGAAGCGAACGCCGCCCGCATCGCCAAAAGCAAGGATTCCGCTGACCTTCGCGGCCTTGCCCGTGCCGTATTCGTCGAGCGGGATTTCAGCGACCAGCACATCGCCCAACCGGCGGAGCACTTGCGGCGCGGAGTATGCAACCAGCCGGTCGTTCGCGATGAACACGTGCGGATCGGTCAGGCCGACGCTGGCGGGCAAGGGGATCGCGATGCGCAGGGTCTTGCCGGTGATCGCGAAGTGCGCCTTGGCGTCGATCAGCGGCGCGACGGCAGCCCGCCAACGCGCAAAATCGCCCCCCGCTTGCACCGTCAAGGCAGCCGCCTGCGGCACGCAGATCTCGTCGGTGCAGGCGAGATATTCGATTTCGCCTTTGACCGCCGTCCCCGCAAAGCTCTTCACGCTCGGCCCCGGCACCACCGGCACCAGCACGGTGTAGGGGCCTTCGTAAATGTGGTTCATCAGCCCGCTGATCAGCAGCCGCTTGGGCACCGGATAGCGCGCCTCGCCCACTTCCCAGTCGGGCGGCAGGTTCAGCGACAGCCGCATCCCCTGCCCCGCATCGCCGGGGTTCGACCAATAGCCGTGCCATTCGCTCGCGCTCGGCGTGAAGCGCAGCGCCAGCGTCCATTCCTCGCCCTCGGTCGGAGCGCCGTCCGCGTAAAGCGCGACCGCGATCTTGTCGGACCCGATGATCGGCCCGCCGCGTGCGGGCTGCGGCGCTGCTTCCTGCGCAAAGCCCGCCGCCGCCAGCATCAGACTTGCGGCAAGCGCAAGCACCCATGCAGCGAATTGTCGGATGATGGACGGGAAGAATCTTGCGTGCGGCACGGGCTACCCTCTAGGCTTCACCACCATACTTCGCAATCGGAGCGCGAGACGTGACAGCAATTACAGACAATACGCGCGATCTGGTGATCCTGGGCGGCGGGCTCGTCGGCATGACGCTGGCACTGGCCGCAGCGAAAAAGGGGATGTCGAGCCACGTGATCGACCGCGCCGATCCGGCAGAACTCACCGCCGAAGGCTTCGATGACCGCGCCACCGCGATCTCGACCGCAAGCTGGCACCTGTTCGAAAACATCGGGATCGCGGAAGGGCTCGATCAATTCGCCTGCGATATCGCCGCGATTGCCGTCACCGATCAGAACAAGCCCGGACGGCTCGACTTCGTGCCCGGTGAAGGCGGCGGCACGCTGGGGCGGATGTTCCCCAACCGCCGCCTGCGCCTTGCGTTGTTCGAAGCGGCCGCCAAGGAGCCACTGATCAACTGGGTCGCCAAGGCCAATGTGACCGAGCGTCAGCGCAGTGAATATGGCGTCGCCGCCGTGCTGGCAGACGGGCAGAAACTCAAGGGCCGACTGATGATCGCTGCCGAGGGTCGCCAGTCGCCCACGCGCGATCAGGCGGGAATCTCCATCGCCAAGTGGGATTACAAGCACCGCGCGATCATCGCCGGTCTGACGCACGAAAAGCCGCACGGCAATGTCGCGTGGGAAATCTTCTACCCCGCTGGCCCCTTCGCGCTGCTGCCGCTCAACGACGATGCAGACGGCACGCACCGCTCCTCGCTGGTGTGGACCGTGTCCGAGGCCGACGGCGCGGGCGTGATGAAGCTGGGCGACCGCGCGTTCCTCGCCGAGGTCGAAAAGCGGATGGGCGGCGTGCTGGGCACAGTGAAGACCGTCGGCCACCGGTCAAGCTGGCCGCTGGGCTTCCACCACACCGCCAAGATCACCTCCGAGCGCCTCGCCTTGATCGGGGATTCGGCGCACGGCATCCACCCGATTGCCGGTCAGGGGTTGAACCTTGGCCTGCGCGATGTCGGTGCGCTGGTCGAAGTGCTGGCAGACGGCGCGCGGCTGGGCCTTGATCCGGGCGATCCTGAACTGCTCAAGCGGTATGAGACATGGCGCGGCCTCGACAGCTTCATGGTGGCGCTGGCGACCGATGGGTTGACCCGGCTGTTCGGCGTTCCGGGCAAGGCCGCATCTGCCGTGCGGCGGCTCGGCATGGCAGCAGTGCAGCGCACGCCGATGCTCAAGAGCTTCTTCATGGACGAAGCGCGCGGGGTTTCGGGGGACTTGCCGGAGATTTTGCGGGCTTAAGTTCGCAACTTCAGCTTCTCGTCACCCCAGCGAAAGCTGGGGCCTAGGGCCAAGTGGTGCTTCGCCTAGTGTTGTAGCACACATCAAAACTGGTGCTGGGGTGACGGGTTGAGACGGGAAGGACGACCCTAAGGCCTGATCAACGGGCTCAACTGCCGGACCGGATTGCCCGCTCCGTCGCGCAGCCCGCGCTGGTCGAGCACGGCGGCGGTTTCGATCACTTCCATCGCCTCCATCGCCTTGCGATAGCGTTCGGCATCCGCGATCCATGCGTCCGCCTTACTGGCGCCGGGCATCCCCTTCACTTCGTCAATCGCGGCGCGGTAGCGGCCCTGTTCCAAGGCCCAGCGTGCCCGATCCAAGCGGCGCTGCGGCTGCGGCGAAGGGGTGCTTTCGCGGCGGAACACGAACAACTGGCCGACTTCGCGCTGGAACGCGGCCCATGATGGCCCTTCGCTGCTATCGCGCAGTTGCGGCCCCAGCCCTTCGAGCCGCGCGACCAGACTGTCGAGCCGGATCGGATTGCGCGAAAATTCGATGATCGTGCTGACCGCATTGGGCCACTGGTCGCCAAACCGCAGGCGCAGCTGATCGGACAGGTAGCCAAGCTCCGCCCCGCGTTCGACCGCGCGGCGGGCGGCGAAGGCGATTAGCAGGCTTTCGGCACGCGCGGCATTGCCTGCGGCGGCCTGGGCTTGCAGATCGAGCTGGGTGAGGCGCTGTTCGGCAGCGGCGAGACGCTGATCAAGACCGCCTTGCTGTTCGGCCACTCGCTCGACCGCCTTTTCGGTTGCGGCCATCGGGGTCGGCTTGGCGGTAAGCGGCGTCTGGGCCGCAGATCCGGCTTCTGACCCCGCTTCGGCCACCACGTCAGGACGCGGCGCTCCGGCGCGGCCGGGCTGGAGATTGTACCACATCACCCAGCCCACCAACGCTCCGCCCGCGATGAACGCGGCAAAGGCGGCAAGCATCAGCGCCCGGCCCGATGTGGGCTTGGGCGGGTTGTCTAATGGCGATGATCCGGGCTCAGTTGCCATCGTGATCCGTTCTTTTTGCGACCGTCAATTCCCACTCGCCAGCGCCGTTCTTACGGCTGTCTGGACGAGCCGGGCGGAATGGAGCGCGGCTCGCCGCACAAGTCAAATGCCAATTGCAACACAGCGGCTTCATCCGGCTGCGGGGCGATGTGGACGGCGGCCCAACCTGCGCCTGCCGCAGCAGCGATCCGCGGGCCGAGCGCGGCGAGCGTGATGCGCGCGCGCGGCACGCCGAGCCGGTCGCATTCCTCGGCAAAATGGCGCGCCGTGGCGGCGGAATGGAGCAGCACCAGCGCGTTGCCCTCCGCCAGCAATGGCGTGGCGGGATCAAGCGGCAGGGAGACGCTGCGATAGGCGATCACCTCGGCAAAGGTGACGCCCTCAGGCGGTGTCAGCGGCACGTGCTCCTCGCCCGCGATGCGCAGCAGGTGGCAGGGCGGAACGATGGCATCGAGCACCCCTTGCAGCCCCCCGCTCCCGGTCATGGCGACCGTGAATCCGGCGGCGCGCGCGGCAGCGGCGGTCGCCTCTCCCACGGCATAGACCGGCTTGGCGGTGAGGTGAGCGAGGTTCTCCCCGCCGTGCAGGATCGCATTGGCGCTGCCGATCAGCAGCCCCTCAATGCCTGCCGGGTCAGGGCGATCCCATGCGACGGCGCGGATTTCCGACAGGGCCAGCCCGGTGATCGCGAGGCCCATGCCGCTGGCATTGTCCAGCGTCGCGTCAAGCCCCGGCTGCGGGCGCAGCGCGAGCAGGTGGAAGCTCATCCGGCCTTGCGGAAATGCGCGGCAATTGCCGGCGTTGCACGGGTGAGCAAGTCGGCAGCGAGCGCTTTGACCGCCGCGTGGTCACCGGGCGCAAAGCTGGCCGTGCCTTCGATCCGCTCGGCCCCGTCCGGGCTGAACAGCGCCGCGCGCATCACAAGATCGCCACCCGCAGGCGCGCACAACACCGCGACCGGCGAATGGCAGGTGCCGCCGAGTTCGGCGAGCAGCGCACGCTCAGCTTCGAGTTCCGCGCGCGTCGGCGCGTGGTCGATTGCGGCCAGCAGCGCAGTCGTTGTCGCATCATCGGAGCGGCATTCGATCGCGATCACGCCTTGGGCGGCGGCTGGAATCCATTCATCCTGGTCGAGCGGCGCGCCGACAGCGCTTTGGCCCAGACGCTCCAATCCGGCAGCGGCAAGGAAGGTCACATCAGCCTCACCCGCCTGCAATTTCGCCAGCCGGGTTGCGACATTGCCGCGGAAGGTCACGACCTTGCAATCGGGGCGCAGGTTCAGAAGCTGCGCTGCCCGCCGGGGCGCGCTGGTGCCGACCACCGCGCCTTCGGGGATCGCGGCAATGCTCGCTGCACCCACCAGACAATCGCGCCGGTCCGCGCGCGGCAGGAAGGCGGGGAAATGGAACGCGTCGGGCCTGATCGTCTCGACATCCTTGGCCGAGTGGACCGAAAGGTCGATCAGGCCTTCACCCAGCCACTGGTCCAATTCCTTGGTCCACAGCGCTTTGCCACCGATTTCGGACAGAGGCCGGTCGAGCACCTTGTCGCCGCTGGCGAGCACGGGGACGAGTTCAACCGCGTCCTCGCTCCAGCCGTGGGCGGCGCAGAGGCGCGCCCGGGTCTCGACCGCCTGCGCCATAGCCAAAGGGGAATTGCGCGTTCCAAGTCGCAGGCGGGGAGCGGTTCGTTCAGTTTCAGTCATAGCTATGCTTGCTCTAGCCTTCACACAGTCTAGATGGAAGCGGGATGGGATCGGTCACGCACACCTCTGATGCTTGCATCGTGCCCCCGCTGGTTTTGGGCATCGAATCAAGCTGCGATGAAACCGCCGTTGCGCTGGTGCGCGGCGACGGGACGATTGTTGCGCAAGCGATTGCCAGTCAGGAGGCCGAACACGCGCCCTATGGCGGGGTCGTCCCCGAAATCGCCGCCCGCGCCCATGCCGAACGGCTCGCCCCGATGATCGCGCGGGTGATGGACGAAGCGGGCATCGGTCTTGAGGATGTCGACGCGATTGCCGCGACTGCGGGGCCGGGGCTGATCGGCGGCGTGATGGTCGGGCTGGTGAGTGCCAAGGCGCTGGCGATGGCTTCGGACAAGCCGCTGCTGGCGGTCAACCACCTCGAAGGCCATGCGCTCTCGCCCCGTTTGGCAGACGCGGGTCTCGCCTTTCCCTATCTGCTGCTGTTGGTGTCAGGCGGGCATTGCCAGATTCTCGCTGTCGAAGGCGTGGGGCAATATCGCCGTCTCGCCACCACTATCGACGATGCGCTGGGCGAGGCGTTTGACAAGACCGCCAAGATCCTCGGTCTGGGCTATCCCGGCGGGCCAGCGGTGGAGCGGCTGGCGTTGCAGGGTGATCCCAAGGCGGTGCCTTTGCCGCGCCCGTTGAAGGGTTCGCCTGAACCGCATTTCTCTTTTGCCGGGTTGAAAAGTGCGGTGTTGCGGGCTGTCGAAAGCGGCGCGCACAGCCCCGCTGATATCGCCGCGAGTTTCCAGCAGGCGGCGGTCGATTGCCTGATCGACCGGCTCGGCTATGCCTTGGAGCGGGCTGGCCCCTTCCCGGCGCTGGTCGTCGCTGGCGGGGTTGCTGCCAACCAGACCGTCCGCGCCGCATTGGAGGCCTTCGCCGCCAAGCACGCCATGCGCTTCACCGCTCCGCCGCTGGCGCTGTGCACCGATAATGCCGCCATGATCGCCTGGGCCGGGTGCGAGCGGCTGGCGGCGGAAGGCTGGGCGCCCGGCGCGGCCTTTGCTGGTGACCGCCTCGATTTTCTCGCCCGTCCGCGCTGGCCGCTCGATCCGGCGGCGGAGACCGTGCGCGGCGCTGGAGTAAAGGCATGAGCAAGCCCGCAATTCTGGGCGTCATCGGCGCAGGCGCGTGGGGCACCGCGCTCGCCCAGATGCTGGCGAGCGACGGGCGCGACGTGCTGCTATGGGCGTTCGAGCCTGAAGTTGTCACCGCGATCAACACCGATCACCGCAATCCGCTCTACCTCCCCTCGGCTGCCCTCGCCCCGACCATCCGCGCGACCGGCGATCTGGCGGAGTTTGCCGCGCTTGATACCGTGCTGGTGGTCACGCCCGCACAGGTGCTGGGACGGGTGCTGACGGGCCTCACCACAGCCCCGCGCGATCTGGTGCTGTGCTCGAAGGGGATCGAGGCCGGCACCGGGCGGATGATGTTCGACGTTGCCAGCGAAGCCGCTCCCGGCAGTGCTATCGCTGTTCTCTCCGGCCCGACCTTTGCGCACGAAGTTGCCGCCGGATTGCCGACTGCGGTGACCCTCGCCTGCTATGACGGCGTAGCGCAGTGGGAACGGCTCGCTCCCGCCCTCGCCCGGCCCACCTTCCGGCCCTATTACTCCGACGATGTGGTCGGCGCGGAGATCGGCGGCGCGGTCAAGAATGTGCTCGCGATCGCCTGCGGAGTGGTGGACGGGCTGGGGCTCGGCCAGAACGCGCGGGCCGCCCTGATCACGCGCGGCTTTGCCGAAATGGCGCGGTTTGGCGCAGCCTATGGCGCCACCTTCGACACTATCGCAGGCCTGTGCGGCCTCGGCGATCTGGTGCTGACCTGTTCGTCCACCTCCAGCCGCAATTTCTCGCTTGGCAAGGCCTTGGGCCAAGGGATGAGCGCGGCCGAAGCGCTGGCGGACAAGCGCACCGTGGCCGAGGGCGCGCATACCGCGCCGGTGCTGGCGCAGCTCGCAGCGGAACGCGGGATCGATATGCCGATCACCAAAGCTGTCGCCGATCTGCTGGCAGGAACCCCGGCGCGTGATGTGGTGCAGACGCTGCTCGCCCGTCCGCTTAAGGCCGAATGGGAAGCCGGTGCGTGACCACAGCGGCTGACGATCAGGACGACCTCGCCAAGCTGGCAAAGGGCGGGCGCACCAATACGCTGGGCTTTGCCATCCGGCTGATCGCGCGCATCCCCTTTCTCGTCATCGCCACACGCCTCTACGGAGCCGAGTCGCTAGGCCGGTTTGCCTCGGCAATGGTGGTGATCGAGATTGTCGCGCTGATCTGCTCGCTGGGCGAAAAGCGCGGGCTGGCGCAGCGATTGTCGGAAGGCGCGGGCGAGAACCGGGGGGCAGAAAGCAACCTCGTCTATGACGGGATCTTGCTGTCGCTGGCCTTTTCCTGCGTCGCCGCGCTGCTGCTGGTCGCCTTCCCCGAGCCGATGTTTCCCAATGGCACCAACAGCCGATGGGATATCTGGCTGGTTGCGGCGATCCCTGCCTTTGCCGTCACCGAGATCCTGCTCGCCGCCCAAGCCTATCGTTTCGACATCGCCACGATGGTGCGCACCCGCGCGATTGTCGAACCGTGGACGATTTCCATTGGCGCGGGCGTGTTCTTCTTCATCCCGGCCACGCGCGATGGCGGCTTGGCGCTGGCCTATATCACCTCGATCTATTGCGGACTGCTGTCTGCACTGTGGCCGTTTTTGCGCGGCTATGGCCTGCCCAAAGGCTGGCGACCGGAGGCCCGTGCGTTGCTCGCCATGTCGTCCCGCGCCTTCCCGCTGGTGGGCGCCGATGCGATTGAGCGCGGCACGCGGCTGCTCGATATCTTCATGCTCGGGTTTTTTGCACCCCCGCAAGCGGTGGGCATCTATTACGCCGCGCAGCAGATCGCATCGCTGCCGCAGAAGCTCAAAACCAGCTTCGAGCCAATCCTCTCTCCCGTCATCACCAAGAACCTGCGCATCGGTAACATGGGCGCCATAGCCGCGCAGGTGCGGCAGGTGGGGTTCTGGATCATCGCAATTCAGCTTGGCATCGCGCTGGTGCTGGGGATGCCGGGCGAGGCGGTGATGGGCCTGTGGGGGCCAGACTATGTCGCGGGCACGGCCGCGCTGGCGTTCCTGCTGGCGGCTGAGGTCGCCGCTTCGATGGCGGTCGTCTCGGAAAGCGTGCTCGTCTACATCGCGAGGAAGCGCAATCTGGCGATCTCGGTGGGAGTGATCGCGCTCCAGGCAGCGCTCACCATCGCGCTGATCGAAGGGGCGGAGGTCTATGGTCTTGGCAAGGGCTACGAGGCGGCCAGCGCAGCGGCCGCGCTGATGATCGCGCTGGCGGTGTCCAGTCTGGTGAAGGCGCTGCTGCTCAAGCATCTGCTCAAAGCGCCCGTCACCAATTGGCGCTGGGCGCTGGTCTATGCCGCCGCGCCTGCGGTGGTGGTGGGCTATGTCTTTACCTGGCTGCCCGAGTGGATGGAGCTGGTGTTCGGCGTGCCCGCGATCCTTGGCACCTATGCGCTGGTGATCTGGCGGCGCGGCTTTGACGACGGGGACAAGGTATTGTTCCGCAAGCAGGTCGTCCCAAACCCCGAGACTGATCTGGCGTAAGGCAAATCGGGGCCGCAACACGTTCAGTCGCTATTCACGGCTCGGCTACGATTTCTTGAACCGCTGGAAGAGCGGGGAGACAAGGTGATGCGAGGGACACGGTTGGTCGCGGCAGTAGCGCTGTGCGCGGTGATGGCTGGCTGCGCGAAGAACGCGCCGGAGCAATTGGCCAAGGCCCCGCCGCCGCCCTCTGTGATGGCACCTCCACCTCCACCCCCTCCCCCGCCGCCACCTCCGCCGCAGCCTACTGCCATAGTGGTCACCGGATCGCAGCGCGCAGCGGACGCCGAGAGTCGGCGCCTTCGTGCCGCCCCCTCCGCCAACGAAGCCGCCTTCTACGCCCCGCCCGTAATGGTTGCGACCGATCCGGGCCGCGAGCAATACGACGGCAAGGAAGTCTCTCCGGTCAAGCTGACCGCAGCCGAGCCGGTTTCCACCTTCGCGGTCGATGTCGACACCGGCGCCTATGCCAATGCGCGGCGGTTCCTGACCCAAGGCATGATGCCGCCCAAGGATGCCGTGCGCACCGAGGAGATGATCAACTATTTCCGCTATGACTATGCCCGGCCCAAGGATCGCAGCCAGCCCTTCACCGTGACGACCGATGTGGCCACGACCCCGTGGAACCCCGGCACTTACCTGATGCGGATCGGCCTGCGCGGTTACGATATCGCCGCCGATGAGCGCCCGGCGGCGAACCTCGTGTTCTTGATGGACGTCTCGGGCTCGATGAATTCCCCGGACAAGCTGCCGCTGGTCAAAACCGCGCTGGCGGGCCTTGCGGGCGAGCTGTCGCCCAAGGATACGGTTTCGATCGTGGTCTATGCGGGCGCGGCGGGCATGGTGCTGGAACCCACCAATGACACCGCCAAGATCCGCCGCGCATTGGACAGCCTTGCCGCAGGCGGATCGACCGCGGGCGGCGCCGGGATCGAGCTTGCCTACCGCATCGCTGAGGACAATTTCATCAAGGGCGGCGTCAACCGGGTGATCCTGGCCACGGATGGCGATTTCAACGTCGGCGTTTCGGACACCAAGGCGCTGATCGAACTGATCGAAAAGAAGCGCGAAAGTGGCATCACGCTGACCACGCTGGGCTTTGGCCAAGGCAATTACAACGAAGCGATGATGGAGCAGATCGCCAACAAGGGGAACGGCAACTACGCCTATATCGACACCGCGCTGGAAGCGAAAAAGGTGCTGGGCGAGGAAATGCAATCGACCCTGTTCACCATCGCCAAGGACGTGAAAATCCAGGTCGAATTCAACCCCGCCGTGATCGCGCAATACCGCCTTGTGGGCTACGAGAACCGGGCGCTGCGAGAAGAGGATTTCGACAATGATCTGGTCGACGCGGGCGAGATTGGCGCTGGTCATCAGGTGACCGCGATCTACGAAGTCGTCCCTGTCGGCGGCAAGGGCTGGATCGCGCCGCGCCGCTATGAGGATAGGCCTGACGCGGCGGCTACCGCCAAGCTGGCCGAGGCCGCCACCGTCAAGCTGCGCTACAAGCTGCCCGATGGCGATACCTCGAAACTGATCGAACGGGTCGTGTCCGCCAATACGCTCACCTCGGCCACCGCACCCAAGGGCGACTTTGCCTTTGCCGCAGCGGTCGCGGCTTACGGTCAGGTCTTGCGCGGGGACGAGATGATGCTCGGCTTCGGCTTTGACGACATCGGCAAACTCGCAGGCACGCAGGACAATTTCTGGCGCCAGGAGTTCCTGCAATTGAACCAGCTGGCAGCCAGCATGAAGGGCGGTTGATCGCAGGGGCTTGGGCGAAGCGGGACGAGGCTGCTAGAGCGCATCGCCGTAACGCCATGATTCGCTTGGGAGCAAAAGCGCCATGTCCCCTGAAATGATGAATTATCTGCCGCTAATCCTGCTTGGTCTGGTTGCGCTGGTGCTGGCCGTTTGGGTGCTCGCGCGCCTCAGCCGCAAGGCGCGCGTGATCGAGGATGAAAGCGGCACCCCGCTCGCCCGCGATGTGCTGGAAGAAGGCGCAGCCCCTGCGGCACGGAATCAAGCGCTGATCGATGCACCGCGTGCGGTCGAGATCAATCAGGGCGCGATGTCGGCCGCTGCCAACAGTCAGGCCGTGGCAGCCGCACCGATGGACACCGACGCCGAAGCCGGCCCCGCCATCACCCCGACCGTCAGCCCGCCTTCCGCCGGGGCGTCTGACGATCTGACCCGCATCAAGGGCCTCGGCCCCAAACTGGCCGCGCTGCTCGGCGAACTCGGGGTCCGCAGCTACGCTCAGATCGCCGCGTGGCAGCCCGCCGATATCGAGCGCATCGATGCACAGCTTGGCCGTTTCTCCGGTCGCATCACGCGCGATCAATGGGTCGAACAGGCGCAATTGCTGGCCGCCGGAGACGAAAACGCATTTACTGCACAATTCGGCCGCAATGGATAATATTGCGCAAGATTGACGTCCAATCCGTGATACACTTCGATTTGTGGGAGTCGGAGTAGCGGGAGAGGGTCAATGGTTTTGCGGATCTTGGTGGCCGAAGACGAGTTCATTACTGGATTTGATCTGTGCGACACTTTCGAGGAAGCAGGATACGAAGTTGAAGGGCCGCACGCCGGAATCTCCTCGGCCATGCTGGCCTGCCAAAAGGAAAAGCCTGATCTGGCGATCCTCGATATCGAGCTGACCGATGGCCTGACCTATGAGCTGGCGCAGAAGCTGCTCGATGATAATGTGCCGGTGATCCTGCATTCCGAACGGTATGCCGCCAGCGAAGTCGCTGCCCGCTTTCCGGGCGCTACCACACTGGCCAAGCCCTGCCCGCCAGCGATGCTGCTCGAAACTGTTAGCCGGGTCATTGCCCCGGCCTGAGCGAGTGCTGCCTCACTGCTGGCCCCGTCCCACTTGCCCCGGCCTGCCAAGCCTGCAAAGGCTGGGAGAAACACAATAAGCAGGAGCATCCCCGTGCACGGCACCAACAGCGCCCCCTCGCGGGCGGATTCGCGAATGGCCCCTTTCAACTGGGAAGATCCGTTCGACCTGGAAAGCCAGCTGACCGAGGAAGAGCGGATGATCCGCGACGCCGCGCACGGCTTTGCCCAAAGCGAGCTGCAACCGCGCGTCATTGATGCCTTCCGCGAGGAAGTCGACGCGCCCGAGCTCTTCCCGCTGATGGGCGCCGCAGGCCTGCTGGGCGCCACCATCCCCGAAGAATTCGGCGGCGCGGGCGCAGGCTATGTCGCCTATGGCCTCATCGCGCGTGAGATCGAGCGCGTGGACTCTGGCTACCGCTCGATGGCGAGCGTGCAGTCGAGCCTCGTGATGCATCCGATCTATGCCTATGGCTCGGACGAACAGCGCCGCAAATACCTCCCCGGCCTTGCCGCTGGCACGCTGATCGGCTGCTTTGGCCTGACCGAGCCTGACGCGGGTTCAGACCCGGCAGGGATGAAGACCTACGCGAAGAAGGACGGCGATGATTATGTCATCTCCGGCAGCAAGACCTGGATCAGCAACGCGCCCTTTGCCGACGTCTTCGTGGTCTGGGCCAAGTCCGAAGAACATGGCGGCGCCATTCGCGGCTTCGTGCTTGAAAAGGGCATGGCAGGCCTCAGCGCGCCCAAGATCAAGGGAAAAATCAGCCTTCGCGCCTCGACTACTGGCATGATCATGATGGACGAGGTGCGGGTGCCGTCCTCGGCGCTGCTGCCCAATGTCGAAGGGCTAAAGGGCCCGTTCGGTTGCCTCAACCGTGCGCGCTACGGCATCAGCTGGGGCGCACTGGGGGCAGCGGAGTTCTGCCTTGCCGCCGCGCGCCAATATGGGCTCGACCGGCACCAGTTCGGCCGCCCGCTGGCAGCGACACAGCTGTTCCAGAAGAAGCTCGCCGACATGATGACTGACATCGCGCTGGGCCTTCAGGCTTCGCTCCGCGTCGGCCGGTTGATCGACGAGGGCCGGTTCGCGCCCGACATGATTTCGATCGTGAAGCGCAACAATGTCGGCAAGGCTTTGGATATCGCTCGGCAAGCGCGCGATATGCATGGCGGCAACGGGATTTCCGAGGAGTATCAGGTCATCCGCCACATGGTGAACCTCGAAACGGTCAACACCTATGAAGGCACGCATGATGTCCACGCGCTGATTTTGGGCCGCGCGATCACGGGGATTGCAGCGTTCTGATGGCGACGATGCTTTCGCCGCTGTCCTACAGGGCTCGGCGCTGTCATGACGGTGCCATGTCTTCCCGCGCCCACCTTGCTGTTGCACGCCGTGCCAAAGGCTGGCGCGACCGGGCAGGTTTTGATTGTCTGGACAGTGTCTCCCGTGTCTCCAACAGCGGTGCGAGGGCCGGTCAATGAAGCTATACGGCTACTTCCGCTCATCGACCTCCTACCGCCTGCGCATAGCGCTGAACCTTAAAGGCCTCGCCTTCGAGAATGTGCCGGTCAATCTGGTGACGGCGGAGAACAAGAACGAAGCCTTCACCAGCCGCAACCCGTTCGGCTCGCTGCCGATGCTGGAGGCGGATGGGCGAGACCGCGCGCAGTCGATGGCGCTGCTCGAATGGCTGGATGAAGCCTATCCAACTCCACGGTTCCTGCCCGCCGATGTTGAGGCGCGTTATACCGTGCGCGAACTCGCCTACGGGATCGCGACCGAGATTCACGCGGTCAACAATCTGCCAGTGCTGAAGTATCTGAAAGATCCACTCGGCCACACGCAGGACGAAATTGACACCTGGTATCGCCACTGGCTGGCGCGCACGCTGAACCCGGTTGAAGCGCGGCTGGCGCAGCTGGGGAGCGGCGATTTCCTGCATGGTGACGCGCCCGGCCTGTTCGAAATCGTGCTGATCCCGCAGCTCGCGAATGCGCGGCGGTTCAACTACGACCTGACGAACAGCCCCCACATGACCCGCATCGAAACTGCCTGCCTTGCCCTGCCCGCCTTTGCGGCAGCGCATCCCGACAAGCAGATCGACGCATCCTAGATTTCCCGGACGGAGAGGAACGCCCAATGAAACTCGCAACCCTCGATAATGGCACGCGCGATGGCAAGCTGGTGGTGGTCTCGAAAGACCTGACCCGTTGCTCGTCGGCAGGCTATATCGCGCCGACCCTGCAAGCCGCGCTCGATGATTGGGGGCGGATCGCGCCGGAGCTTGAACTGCTCGCCCGCGATGTCGAACATGAGACGGTGCCGTGCGAACGCTTCCACGAGCGGCAGGCGCATTCACCCCTGCCGCGCGCCTATCAGTGGGCCGATGGCAGCGCTTACATCAACCATGTCGAACTGGTGCGCCGCGCGCGCGGGGCAGAGGTTCCGACCAGCTTCTACACCGATCCCTTGATGTATCAGGGCGGATCGGACGGCTTCCTGCGCCCGCGTCAGGACATCCCGCTGGGCGATCCGGCCTGGGGCTGCGACATGGAGGGTGAGATCGCCTGCATCACCGATGATGTGCCGATGGGTGTGTCGGTCGAAGACGCCGCCAGCCACATCAAGCTGCTGATGCTGGTGAACGACGTTTCGCTGCGGGGCCTAATCCCGGCCGAACTGGAGAAAGGCTTCGGCTTCTTCCAGTCCAAGCCCGCGAGCGCCTTCTCGCCTGTCGCCGTGACCCCGGATGAACTCGGCGAGGCTTGGGCTGACTATCTGATCCACCTGCCGCTGATGGTCGATCTCAACGGAGCGCCGTTCGGGCGGGCGAATGCGGGCAAGGATGCGACCTTCAACCTCGCGCAGCTCGTCGCCCATGCCGCCAAGACCCGCAATCTCAGCGCAGGCACAGTAATCGGCACGGGCACGATCTCAAACAAGGGCGCCGATGGCGGCCCCGGCCAGCCAGTCGCGGAGGGCGGCGCAGGCTATTCCTGCATCGCGGAAATCCGCATGATCGAAAGCATTTGCGACGGTGCTGCCAAAACGCCGTTCATGCAGGTTGGTGACACGGTGCGGATCGAGATGCGCGACGCGCACAACCACTCGGTCTTCGGGGCGATCGAGCAGCACGTCGTGGCGGTCTAGACCTTGCCAGACCCCGGCTAGACCCCATCTAGCCCCCTCTAGCACGCCCTCGCGGCGATGTTTCGCGTGGAACAGTCGTGCACGCGCCCACCATCAGGAACTGACCGATGACCGACTATCCCACCCTCAAGATGTTCATCAACGGCGACTGGATCGAAGCCGGAGAGGCTGGCACGATGGACGTGGTCAACCCCGCCACCGGCGCCGTGATCGGCCAATGCCCCAAGGCCTCACCCGCGCAGCTCGATGCCGCGCTCAAAGCGGCGGACGATGCCTTTGTGACCTGGAGCCGCACTTCGGGGGCAGAGCGTTACGCGATCCTGCGCCGCGCCGCTGATCTGCTGCGCGAACGCGCACCTGCTATCGCCCGCGTGGTGACCGCCGAAATGGGCAAGCCCCGCGCGCAGGCCATCGGCGAGATCACCTCGTCATGCGATGTGGTCGACTTTCTTGGGGAAGAAGCCAAGCGGCGCGGCGGGCGCCTGATCCCGACGCGCGGCGCAGCGCTGATTGCGCAGATGGTGACGCACGAACCGATTGGTCCGGCAGCATTGCTGACCCCGTGGAATTTCCCGATCAATCTGCCGGTCAAGAAGATCGCGGGTGCTCTCGCCGCGGGCTGCACCGCGATCCTCAAGCCGGCGGAAAACACTCCGGGCTCGGCGCAATTGCTGGTCGAATGCTTTGTCGATGCGGGCGTGCCCAAGGGCGTGCTGAACCTCGTCCACGGCGATCCCGGCCCGGTGTCGGAACACCTCATCGCCTCGCCAGTAACGAGCAAGGTAAGCTTCACTGGCTCGACCGCAGTGGGTAAGCAGTTGGGTGCGCTGGCTGCGACCCACATGAAGCGCTTCACCCCGGAATTGGGCGGCCATGCCCCTGTGATCGTCAGCAAGCACGCCGATCTGGACCGCGCGGTGGCGATGTGCGCGAGCACCAAGTTCCGCAACGCCGGACAGGTCTGCGTCTCGCCCACCCGGTTCCTGGTTGCGCGCGAGATTTACGACCGCTTCGTCGCCGAATTTGCCGCCGTTGCAAGCAAGTTGAAAGTCGGCGATCCGGGCGCGGATGAAAGCGTCGACATGGGCCCGCTCGCCCACGGTCGCCGGATCGCGGCGATGGAGCAGGTCGTGGCCGACGCTGGCGGCAATCGCGGCGAGGTTGTCACTGGCGGGTCGGTTATCGCTGGGAGCGGGTTCTTCTTCCAGCCGACCGTGATCGCCAATCCGTCGCCCGACAGCCGCTTCATGACCGAGGAACCTTTCGGCCCGATCGCCGGGATCGTGCCGTTCGATGCGATCGAGGACGCGGTCGGGATCGCTAATTCACTCCGCTATGGCCTTGCCGCCTATGCCTTCTCGGGCGATCTGGACGAAGCGCACTACCTCGGCCGGGCGCTGCGCGCAGGAATGGTGGGGATCAACCAGCTGATCGTATCGTCGCCCGAAACCCCGTTCGGCGGGATCGGCGACAGCGGCTTTGGATCGGAAGGCGGCGAAGAAGGCTACCTCGCATTCACCGATACCAAGCTGGTCATGCTGGCAAAGTCCGGCGGTTAGGCGCGCGGGTTTATCCAGGCGATCCGCGACAGCAACGACTTGCGCTGTTCCATCGGCTGGATTTGGCCATAGCGCGCGCGCCGCGACTGCTCGTCCCTCATGCAAACAGTGCGTCGCATCAGATCTGGCCTGCTCGACCAGAAAGTCGGTTTTTCCATGTCTTGCGTCCCCGAGTTGCGTTTTATTATAGCGCAATGGATAGCATAAATTCCTTGCATAAATAGAGTCTTAATGCAGCCCTACATACACATCGCGCGGACGCCATCACTATCGGAGGCCTGGGTTGCGGGATTTGCATCCCGAGTGCCGCACGCTGGTCCGCGTGAATGGCCTAGGCCGTGGTGCGGCGAACACCGGCAGCGCGAACATCGGCCAGCGTCGGATAGCCGTTGACCGCCATCAGCAAGTCCGCCTCGGCCAAGATCGAGCGCAGCACCCAAGCGGCACCGTCAGCCCCGCCCAGCGCCAACCCGTAAGTATAGGGCCGCCCCACGCCTACAGCCCGCGCGCCCATCGCCAAAGCCTTGACGGCATCGGAACCGGAACGGATTCCACTGTCGAACAGGACCGGAGTGTCACCTGAGGCCTTCACCACATCCTCCAGCAGATCGATGGTCGCGATCCCGCCGTTGGCCTGCCGGCCGCCGTGGTTCGAACAATAGACCGCGTCCGCCCCGCAATCGACCGCGCGGCGCGCGTCATCCGGGTGGCAGATGCCCTTCAACACGATCGGCAGCTTGGTCACCGACTTGAACCACGCCATGTCGTCCCACGTCAGCACCTGCCCGAAAGTCGCCGCCCAAGTGAAGATTGCAGCGGCCGGATCTTCCTCGGGCGGCTTGGCCAGCAGTGAACGGAACACGGGGTCGGTGAAGTAGTTCTGGAGCACCTTGCCGCGCAGCTGCGGGAAGTTCGATGCGTTGAGATCGCGCGGCCGCCAGCCCGTTACCCAGGTGTCGAGCGTCACCACCAGCGCCTTGTAGCCCGCGTCTTCGGCGCGGCGGATCAGGCTGGTCGCCAATTCCTTGTTCTTCGGGGTGTAGAGCTGGAACCACGCGGGCGTGTCGCCGCAGGCCGCCTTCACATCCTCCAGCCGATCATTCGCCAGTGTCGAAGCGCAGAACGGTACCCCCGTCAGTGCCGAGGCGCGTGCGGCGGCCATGTCCCCGTGGCGATCCTGCGTCGCCTCTCCGTTCAGGCCGATGGGGGCCATGAACAGCGGCGTGGGATAGGTGTGGCCGAACAGTTCGATGCTGAGATCGCGCACCGTGCAATCGACCATCATGCGTGGCACCATGCCCCAGTGGTGGAAAGCCGAGGCATTGCTGCTCTGCGTATGCTCGTCCCCGCAGCCGCCTGCCACGTAGTTGGTGAGACCCGGCCCCAACGCCTCATGCGCCCGCTTTTCGAGGGTAGCGAAATCGACCGGCCACGTCGGCAGTATGCCGCGCAGGCCGGCGTTGTAGATTTCGTTCTGCATCGCGCCGAAATTGCTCATAGCGGCTGGTCTCTCCCGTTTCTTATGGGAACAGATCAGACGATCCGCGGGTGCAGGGCAAGCGGTTTTCTAGGCGAAGAAGCGTTGCAGGCATGGGCGCACCTTGAGGAAGCGCAGGTAAGCGGCCTCCAGCACCCGCAGCACAGTGGGGTTCCGCGCCGCCAGCCCGAGCGGACGCAGCAACGGGATCGCGCGCCACATCGCCGCAAAGGCCGCCGCGCCGCTGTGCACCACGCCGTCTTCCTCGGCGTGGAAACGGGCGAGCAATTGCGCTCGGTCGATTGGGCAGGACGGATCGGCGGCGCGTGCGACATCGACGAAGGTGATCGCCCCGCGCCGGTCGAGCCGCCGCATCAGCGCGATCTCGCGCAGGCACAGAGGGCAGGCACCGTCGAACCAAACTTTGACTGTGCCGCTCAAGGTGCGATCCACAGGCGGATCACATAGGCCACCGCGCCAAGGACAGCGACACTCGCAGCCCAGATGCCCGCCATCCATAGCAAGCGCTGCCACAGGGGCTTCTCAGGTTCCAGTTCCGGCGGCGCGAGCATCAGTGATACCCCTCAGCACCAACCTTGCCGCGGAACACCCAATAGGCCCACACGGTATAGGCGATGATCAGCGGCAAGGTTAGCGCGACGCCGACCAGCATGAATTCCTGGCTCCGCTCAGGTGCGGCGGCGTCCCAGATCGTGATCGAGGGTGGCACGACATTGGGCCAGATGGTGACACCCAGCCCGCTCATGCCCAGGAAGAACAGCGCAATCGCCAGCCAGAACGGCGCTGAATTGCCGGTCCCCCGGATTGTCCGGATCAGTGCGAATGCCACAAGCGCGGTAACGATCGGAACGGGCGCGACCCAGTACACCTCAGGCGCGGACAGCCAATGTGCGGCATATTCGGGGTTGAGGGTGATGTTGTAGAGGCTAACCGCGCCCATCAGCACGATGGTCGCAATCGCGGCACGGAAGGCGACATAGCGCGCGTGGGCCTGCACCCCGCCGTCGAGCTTCCAGATCAGCCAGGTGCTGCCGAGCAGCGCATAGCCCGCAACCGTGCCAAGCCCGGTCAGGAAGGTGTAAGGCGTCAGCCAATCCCACCAGCTGCCCGCATAGGCGCGGCCGTCAACATCGATCCCTTGCAGCAGCGCGCCAAGGATCATCCCCTGCGACATCGCCGCAACCAGCGAGCCACCGAAAAACGCCAAGTCCCAGAACTTCTCATGGGCCGGATCGCGCCAGCGATATTCGAACGCCACGCCTCGGAACACAAGGCCGAGCAGCATCGCGATGATCAGCGGATAGGTCGCAGGCAGGATCACGGCATAGGCCAGCGGAAAGGCGGCAAACAGCCCCCCTCCGCCCAGTACCAGCCAAGTCTCGTTACCATCCCACACCGGTGCGATCGAGTTCATCGCGCGGTTGCGGCCCTGCCCGACCCGGAAGGTCGGGAACAGGATACCGATCCCGAGATCGAAGCCGTCCATCACCACATAGGCGAAGACCGCAAAGGCGATGATGAAAGCCCAGATGACGGTGAGGTCCATCACACCGGCTCCTTTTCGGAAGGCGCTTCGGTCGGAAGCGGCTCTTCGCCGCCGGGGTTCTGCGTGGGACCGGGGGTAATCCCGGCGGTGCGGATCGGGCCGTCAATGTCGCCCTTGATGCCGCTCTCGCCCGCGTGCGGCGGTTTGCCCATCAGCTTGAGGATATACCACACGCCGATGCCGAAGACCGTGAAGTACACGACCACAAACGCCAGCAGGGAAGCGGCGACAGCAGGCGCATCAAGTGGGCTGGCCGCATCGGCTGTCCTCAGCACGCCGTAAATCACATAGGGCTGGCGGCCGACTTCGGTGGTGATCCATCCGGCCAGCACGGCAGCAAAGCCCGAAGGCCCCATCAAGACGGCGGCGCGGTGCAGCCACGGCATATCATACAGACGCCTACGCGCCCGGCCCCACAGGCTCCACAGCCCGATCCCGAGCATCGCGAAGCCGATGCCGACCATCACGCGGAAGCTCCAGAACACGGTGCCGACCGGCGGCTCCTTGTCGTCGGGAATAGTGTCCAGCCCCGCCATCGGCGCGTTCATATCATGCTTGAGGATCAGCGAGGACGCCTTGGGAATCTCGATAGCATAACGCACCGTCTTGGCTTCGCTGTCGGGAATGCCGAACAGGATCAGCGGCGCGCCTTCGGGGTGGCTTTGGTAATGCCCCTCCATCGCCATCACCTTGGCCGGCTGATGCTCGAGCGTGTTGAGCCCGTGCATGTCGCCTGCGAAAATCTGCAAGGGGGTGACAATCGCGGCCATCCACATCGCCATCGAAAACATCTTGCGCGCGTGCGGATTGGCGCGGTCTTTCAGCAGGTGCCACGCGCCGACAGCGCCAACCACGAAGGCGGTCGTCAGATAGGCGGCCATCACGGTGTGGACGAGACGATAAGGGAAGCTCGGGTTGAAGACGATGTCCCACCAACTGGGGCCGGGCAGGAACTGGTCATTCGCGCCAATCTCGTACCCCGTCGGGGTCTGCATCCAGCTATTGACGCTGAGGATCCAGAAAGCCGAGACGAACGTGCCGAGCGCCACCATCAGCGTCGCGGCAAAGTGGAGCTTCTTGCCGACCTTTTCCATCCCAAACAGCATCACGCCAAGGAAGCCCGCCTCAAGGAAGAAGGCGGTCAGCACCTCATAAGCCATCAACGGCCCAATCACCGGCCCGGCCTTGTCCGAGAACACCGCCCAATTGGTGCCGAACTGGTAGGACATGACGATGCCCGAGACGACGCCCATCGCAAAAGCAATCGCGAAGATCTTCAGCCAATACTTGAACAGGTCATGATAGACCGGTTTGCCGGTCTTCAGCCACAGCCCCTCAAGCACCGCAAGGTAGCTGGCGAGCCCGATCGAAAAGGCCGGGAAGAAGAAGTGGAAGCTGACGGTAAACGCGAACTGGATGCGCGCGAGCAGCAGGGCGTCGAGGTTCTCAAGCATGATCAGCAGCTAATCCCTTGGCGGCGCCGATCAATTGCTTTTGGCGCAACTGAGATACGGTTTGGGAGCAAAAGGGTTGCACCGCCGGACGAATTGGGGGCCAAAGGATTAGGGCGTCCGGCGGTGCATAGGGGGACGCGGCGCAAAAGCTCAAATGAGCCCCCGCGCTTCGTCCAGGATCGGCGACGGGGAAGCCTCGCCGGTATCGAGTGCAAGGTCGGCAAAGGCGGCGTCCTGTGACAGGAACACGCGGCCCGACAGCTCATCCAGAAAATGCGTGCGCTTGAGGCGGTCCATCACCGGGCCTTTGACCTCCGAAAGGTGCAGCTTGATGCCGCCATCGGCGAGCCGGTGGTTGATCGCTTCAAGGCTTTCGAGGCCCGATGCGTCGATGGCGTTGACCGCGCTCGCCATCAGCACCACGTGGCGCAAGGCGGGCCGGTCAGCGACCTGTTCGAGCACATATTCCTCCAGCCAACGGGCGTTGAGATAGGTCAGGCTCTCATCGACGCGGATGGTCAGCAGGTGCGGAAGGGTCAGCACTGTGTGGCGTTCGACATTGCGGAAATGCTCGGTCCCCGGCACTCGCCCGACGATGGCAGCATGGGGCCGGCTTGCCCGCCACAGGTAAAGCAGCAAGCCGACCGCCACGCCCGCAATTACCCCCAGTTCGACCCCGGCGACCAGAGTCACGGCGATGGTCGCGACATGAGCAGCGAAGTCCGCCTTCGAATAGACCCACAGCTGGCTCGGCGTCTTGAAATCGACGAGGCTGAGGACCGCGACGATGATGGTCGCCGCCAGCGTCGCGTTGGGCAGGTGGAACAAGAGCGGGGTGAGGAACAGGCTGGCTAGGCCAATGCCTACCGCCGTGAATGCTCCCGCCGCCGGGGTCTGCGCGCCCGCATCGAAATTGACCACCGAGCGCGCAAAGCCGCCCGTCACCGGATAGCCGCCCGATAGCGCGCTGGCGATGTTACTCGCCCCGAGCCCGATCAACTCCTGATCCGGCACGATCCGCTGGCGGCGCTTCGCCGCGAGGGTTTGGGCGACCGAGACACTCTCGACAAAGCCGATCACCGAGATCAGTAGTGCAGGCACCCACAAGGCTTGCAGCAGCGCAAGGTCGGTCGATGGAAGCGCAAAGGGCGGCAGGCCTTGCGGGATCGCGCCGACGACCGAGACACCCTGCGCCTCCAGCCCGAAGCCGATCACCGCGAGGATCGACAGCGCCACCGCCACCACCGGCCCGGCCTTGGCGGTCATGTCGGCAGCACGCGGGGATAGGCCGAGCCGCTGGAGCGTAGGCTTCAGCCCCTTGCGCACCCAGAACAGGAACAGCGTCCCCGGGATGCCGATGGCGAGGGTCGCAAGGTTGCTGTCACCCAGCGCGCTTGCCAGACCCGCCAGCATCTCCGGCCAAGTCTCCCCGCCCACTTTCACGCCGAGGATATGCTTCAGCTGGCTGGTCGCGATCAGCACGCCGCTGGCCGAGATGAACCCGCTTATGACTGGATGCGACAACAGGTTCGCCAGAAACCCCAGCCGCAGCAGCCCCAGCACCACCAGCATCACGCCGGACAGCGCGGCGAGCGTCACCGCCGCTTCCCAATACTCCGCCGTCCCCGGCGCCGCGATTGTGCCGACCGCACTCGCCGTCATCAGCGAGACCACTGCCACCGGCCCCACGGCCAGCTCCGGCTCGTGCCGAATAGCGCATAGGCAAACAGCGGTAGGATCGAGGCATAGAGCCCCACCACCGGCGGCAACCCCGCCAGCATCGCATAGGCGAGGCTCTGCGGGATCAGCATGATGGTCACGATCACCGCCGCCATCAGGTCGCTGGTCAGCGCGGGGCGATCATAGCTGCGCCCCCATTCGAGGATCGGGAGATAGCGGGCGAGCATGGCGTTATTGCGCGATCAGCCCGCCGGGGCCGGCGAGCCATTCACGGCCCTTGAGCATCCCGTTCCAATAGAGCCACGGCAGGAAATCGGCCTTGAGCATCCAGGACAGGCGATTGGCCTTGGTTCCGTCGACCAGCCAGGTTGGGAAACTCGGCGCGAGCTTGCCGCCATAGGCGAATTCGGCGAGCACGATCTTCCCGCGCTCCACCGTCAGCGGGCACGAGCCGTAGCCGTCATAGCCCGCCGTCGGCCCTTTGCCGTCCAACTGGCGCAGCGCATTGACGGCGACCACTGGCGCCTGCTTGCGGACGGCCGCCGCAGTCTTGGCGTTGGGCATCGAGCCTGCATCGCCGAGGCCGAAGACATTGGGATAGCGCACATGCTGGAGCGTGTGCTGATCGACATCGGTAAAGCCGCTCGGCGCGGCCAGCGGACTATCGGCGAGGAATTGCGGGGCGACTTGCGGCGGGACGACATGCATCATGTCGAACGGCGCTGTGACTTCGCCCCCAGCCGTGGCGAAAGTTGCCTGCTGGCCGGGGCCATCGACCGCGACGAGATTGCTCCCGAGTTCCAGCCCGATCCCGTATTTCCCGACATATTCCATCAGCGCCGGGACATAGTCGGCCACGCCGAACAACACCGCGCCTGCCGTGCGAAAATCAACGTCGATATCCCCCAATACGCCAGCCCGCCGCCAGTGATCGCAAGCGAGATACATCACCTTTTGCGGCGCACCGGCGCATTTGATCGGCATCGGCGGCTGGGTGAAGATCGCCCGCCCGCCCTGCATCTGCTGCACCAGCTGCCAGGTGTAAGGGGCCAGATCGCCGCGATAATTGGAGGTGACGCCGTTCTGACCGAGCGTCTCGTTCAGCCCTGCGATTTTCTCCCATGCCAGCCGGATGCCGGGGGCGACGATCAGCACCTCGTAAGTCACGGTGCTGCCATCACCCAGCGTGACCTGATTGTTGTCAGGCTGGAAACTCGCCGCCGATTCCCGGATCCAGGTGACGCCCTTGGGCATGACGCTGTGCATCGGGCGGGTTGTAGTGGCGACATCAAACACCCCGCCGCCAACCATCGTCCAGCCGGGCTGATAGGCGTGGGTTTCCGCCGGTTCGACAATCGCGATGTCGAGGCCGGGTCGGCGTTTGAGGATCGAGGCAGCGGTTGCAATCCCCGCCGCGCCGCCACCGATGACGACAACCTTATGTGATGTGGCGCTCATGTCCGATCCCTCCCTCGCGCGCGGTGTTACCCGCCCGCCTCCATCCGCCCGGCGAGCGCCGAGAGGTCGTATCCGGCCGCCTGCGCCCGCGCGATCCGCTCGGCGGCGGTGAGGCCGTGGATATTGGCCAGCGCGTCGAGCGTCGCGGCGCGGGTGCCGGTGCGGCAGTAGGCCAGCACCTTGCCCGCCGTGCCGCGCCGGATCGCAGCAAAGGCGGCGACCGCAGCGGGCGGAAACAGCCCGCCAGCCACCGGAATGTGGTGAAACGCGAGGCCCGCTTCCTGCGCAGCGCGGCGCATCTCATCGAGCGCAGGCTGTCCCTGCTCCTCGCCATCAGGACGGTTGCAGACCAGCGAGGTGACGCCTTGCGCCGCGAGCGCCGCAACATCATCGGGCAGCATCTGCGGCGCGACGGCCAGAGTGTCGACGATTGTGCGAATGTCCATTATCCCTGCCCTTCCACAAGCCGCACCAGCAGCATTCCGCCAAGCATCGCGATCACGAATATCGCGGCCGAGGCAGGCGCGATTGCCAGCGCGGCAAAGCCGGGTCCGGGGCAGAGGCCAGCGATACCCCAGCCGATCCCGAACAGCGCCGATCCGCCGATGAGGCGCGGCGTGATGTCGCTCCGGTCAGGGAGGGCAAAACCGTCGGCGAAAAAGGGGCGCAACATTTTGCGCTGCATGGTCCAGGCCAGCGCCATCACCAGCACCGCTCCGCCCATCACGAAGGCGAGCGTCGGATCCCAGTCTCCGAACAGATCGAGGAACCCGCGCACCCGCGCCGGATCGGTCATCCCGCCGATGGTAAGGCCTGCGCCAAAAATCGTGCCCGACGCGAGCGGAACCAGCGTTTCGCGGATCATGGTAGCACCGCAATGCCGAGGGCGTTCATCGCGGCGACTGTGGCAAAGCCGGTCGCCATGAAGGTGGCAGTGGCGACCAACGACCGCTGGGACAGGCGGCTCATGCCGCACACACCATGACCGCTGGTGCAGCCGCTGCCGAGGCGGGTGCCGACGCCGACGATCACGCCCGCAATGACAAGCGTGACCGGATTGGCGAAGGCAGGCGCTGAAGCCGCAGTCACGCTGATTACGATCAGCGCCCCGAGCGGCAGGCCGATGATGAAGGCCCATGCGCCGAGCCGCGGCTGCGACCCGCTGGCAAGGCCGAAGGCGCGCGCGGCGATCCCGGAAACCCCGGCGATCCGCCCCGCCCCCAGCAGCATCAACGCCGCCGCCAGTCCGATCAGCACGCCGCCGATCAGGCCTTCAAGCGGCGCGGCATTAGGGAAGCCGGGTAAGGTCATACCGCGTTGACCGGAATTTTGAGGTAGGTGATGCCATTATCGTCCGGCGGGGGCATATGGCCCGCGCGCATATTCACCTGCACCGAAGGCAGGATGAGGCGCGGCATATCGAGCGTCGCATCACGCGCCTCGCGCATCATGACAAACTCGTCCTCGGTGATGCCATCATGCGCGTGGACATTGCCCTCTCGCTCCGCTGCAACGGTGGTCTCCCAGACATAGGTCGAGCGGCCCTTGGGCAGGTAGTCATGGCACATGAACAGCCGGGTAGCGGGCGGCAGCGAGAGAATGCGGCGCAGCGAGCGGAACAGCGTGCGCGCGTCCCCGCCGGGGAAGTCAGCGCGCGCCGTGCCGTAGTCGGGCATGAACATGGTATCGCCCACGAACACCGCCTCGCCCACGACATAGGCGATGCAGGCGGGGGTGTGGCCGGGGACGTGCATCACTGTCACCGGCAGATTGCCGATGGTAAAGGTGTCGCCGTCCTTGAACAGCACATCGAACTGCGATCCGTCCCGCTCGAACTCGGTGCCAGCGTTGAACAGCTTGCCGAACACGGTTTGAACGGTGGTGATGTCCGCGCCGATGGCGATTTTGCCGCCAAGCTTTTCCTGAAGGTAGGGCGCAGCGGAGAAGTGATCGGCGTGGGCATGGGTCTCCAGCAGCCACTTCACTTTCAGATTATGCGAAGTGACATGGTCGATCACCCGGTCGGCCGAAGCCGTCGCCGTGCGTCCGGAGTTGGGATCAAAGTCGAGCACCGAGTCGATCACCGCCGCCTCAAGCGTCCCGGGATCGTGAACCACGTAGGTAACACTGAAGGTCGCCGGGTCAAAAAAGCTCGCGATTTCGGGACGGAGCGCTGAGTCGTCAGCAGCCCTCAGCACCTGCTCGGTCGCACTTTGCAGCACCGGATCAATCGCGCTCATCGCCAATCTCCATTCATTTTCATAAATCGTGTATCTGTATTGCAATGCAGGAGTCAAGTGCTATGACCCGGTTCATGGACCAGACCACTTCCAGCCTCCCACCCTGCGCGGGCCTCAGGATCGGCGATTTCGCCCCCGATTTCGAAGCCCGCAGCACCATCGGCCCGGTGCGGCTCTCCGCCCACCGGGGGCGCTGGCTGGTATTGTTCTCGCACCCGGCGGACTTCACGCCGGTCTGCACCACCGAATTCGTCGCCCTCGCCCGCGAGGCGGCGGCGTTCGAAGCGCGGGACTGCGCGCTGATGGCGCTCTCGGTCGACAGCTTGTTTTCGCACTTCGCGTGGCTCAGGATGATCCGCGACCGCTTCGGGGTCGAGGTGCGCTTTCCCATCCTTGAAGACCCGACGCTGGTGATCGCCCGCGCTTTCGGCATGGTCGGCGCGCAGGACAGCGACAGTGCGGCGGTGCGCACGACCTTCTTCCTTGACCCTAAGGGCGTGATCCGGGCGATGACCTGCTATCCGGCGAACCTTGGCCGCTCGATCTCGGAAATGCTGCGCATTCTCGACGGGCTTCAGGCGATTGATGCCAAGGGCGCCCTCGCCCCTGCCAACTGGCTGCCGGGCGAGCCGCTGCTCAAACCGCCGAGCCAGACTCTTGACGAAGTGTTCGATGCCGAGGACGCGACCAGCTGGTTCCTGCGCGATGAGACGGGGCGCGATTGATGGCTGAAGATGATCTGATCGAGGCGCTCAAAGCCCTCGCCCACCCTTTGCGCTGGCGGATTCTGACGACGCTAGCAGGCGGCGAGCGCAATGTCGGTGAACTCGAACAGGCGACCGGGATCGTCCAGCCGGGACTGTCGCAGCAGTTGGGCGTGTTGCGCAAGGCAGGCCTCGTCGCCACGCGCAAGGATGCCAAGCTGGTGTTCTATTCGCTCGCGCCGGATGAACTTGGCGCGGTGACCGCCGCGATGGCGAAGGTCGCCCCGGCGAACACAGCCCCGGTCAGCGAGCCTCTCGCACAGCGCACACCGGCACCCGGCGTCGCCAATTTCGCACGAATGTCCTAGGACGCAGCGGGCGGGTTTGCGAGCGCGGCGCGGAAGCGCCGCCGCACCAGCCACGGCTCCAGCCAGCGGCCCACGAGATAGATCAGCGCGAAGACACCGGCCATGAAGTAACCCTCATCAGGCGAATGGCGGCCTTCGTCCTTCTTCTCATCTTTCTTCTTCTTGTTAGGATCTTCAGGCGCAGGCGCGCCGAGGAATTGATCGACGGGGTTGAGCACCTTCACCGGCTTCGGCTTCTCATCCTTCTTCTCGGCCTTTTCGGACGCGTCGGCTCCGGCGCCTTCCCACGCATTGATCGCCACCGCCACCTGGGCAAAGCCGAGGAACAGCAGCGGCGCGAGGAAGCACAGCAGCAGCGCATGGCTGAACAGGTCAAACCGCAGCACTGCGCCCGCGCCGACCCGCTCGATCCGCAATTGTCCGCGGGTGAATGTCGCCAGCTTGTCCTGCGCGGCGGGATTGTGCTTCGAATAGGTCAGCGTGCCACCCTCGGCGGCAACGGTTGTCCCCGGCGTGCGCAGCAGCGGATCGAGCCGGGCGAAAACCTCCTCAGGCGAGAGCAAAGGGTCGATCGGCACATCGCTGCGCACCCGCCAGATGTGGTCGATCAGCGGCAGCCTCATGGACGGAATGCTCGCCGGGCGTTCAGGTGAAGGTGCCGCACCCCACGGCCCCGCTGTGTCACTGGCAATACCCCCAGACGTTCCGCTCATTCGGCAGGTTCCATCTGGGCTGCCTGAAGCTGCGGAGTGGCCCCGCGTCCGGAGCGCTTGGCGAAAGCCTCCTTGGCGCTGCGCCAGCCTTCGCGGAACGGGAAGATCATCGTCTCGCCAATGTGCATCCGGCGTCCGCCTTCCATGCCGAGCACTTCGGCCTCACCATCGACGCAAGTGCCGAAGATGCGGTCCCAGATGATCCAGGTCCCGGAGTAGTTGCTGCGGGTCGCCTCATAATCCTGCGAGTGGTGGACGGAGTGATGCTCCACGGTGTTGAAGATGAAACGCCACCAGCGCGGAGTGTTGAAGCGCACGTTGATGTGCTGATAGACCGACACGGTCATCCCGATTGCCCCTGCCAACAGGAAAGCGCGCGGCAGGAAGTCGAACAAGCCGCCGATGCCGAGGCCGATCAGGAACAGCTCGATCGGGTTGCCAACCGCGCCTTTGTTGATGTTCAGCTGGGTGACGTAGTGGTGCGGCGCATGGGTCAGCCACAGCGGGTGCCAATTGTGCATCGCGCGATGCATCCAGTACTGGCCGAAGTCGAAGATCATCGAGATCAGCAGCGCTTGCAGCAGCAGCGGCAGGCCCGTGAACCAGCTGAACTTGTCCCAATCGAACGCGCCCTGCACCGCTTTGATCATCACCCCATCGCCAATATAGGCGTCAACCATGCCGAGGAAGGTCATGCCGAGCCCGACATAGAAGGCGTCCGTGGCGAATTCTTTCCACGTCAGTTGCCAGCTTTCATAGCGCGGATTGACCCATTCGAGCACGAGCAGCAGGATCATCCAGCCAAGCCGGATGGCGATCGCAGTCGACGCGACAGCGAGCCAATTGGGGGCGTAGTACCAGAACAAGATCGCGGCAAAGAGCATCGCGGGCTGGAAGTACGTGAACACGAACTGCTTCACCGGACCGCCTTGGACCCGGCCGATATTCTCCCAGCCGACAATCACCGGAGCATCTGCCCCGATAATGCGCTTGCCCACCTGCACTCCGGCCATGACGAACTCCCCTTAAGCTGTCCGTTTCATTCCAAATACCCATGGCGACCTCCCCCGTTCGAGGAAGTGGCCAAATGACGTAGGCTTGCGCGGACCCGAGGAAAATGAAGCGATTTCAGTGAGAAAGTGATCAGTCAGCAAGATATCGCACTGCGATGGCAGTGGCGGCGGCGCGGGTTTCGACCCCGAGTTTACGAAACACCTGTTCCAAGTGCTTGTTCACCGTGCGCGGGCTTATACCAAGAATCTCGCTGATCGTCTTGTTGGTTTTGCCATAGCTCACCCACAGCAGCACTTCTGCCTCGCGCCGGGTCAGGCCGTTATGCTTTTGCAGGTCGGCGATCTTGCCATCTTCACGCACTTCGGTGACGCGGATCAGGGTTTCGCCCGGCCGGCCGGTTTCGACCAAGGCGAGATCAATCTCCAGCCCGCGCACATCGACGCGGACGCTGGCGGGGGGCTGCACGGGGTCTGCGGCGATCAAACCGAGGGCTGCGCCCATCAAGGCTTCGGGTAGCACGCCGCGATCGGCGGTCCAGTCGGGATCGACTGCGATGAACAACGCCTCGGCCTGGGGTGTGCACCAGACTAGTCCCGCATCCTCGCCCAGCGCCGCCAGACTGCGCCCCGCCAGACCGAGCGCCAGCCGCGAGCGATAGGTCGTGCGGGCATTGGCGAGGTGCACCTTCATCCGCGCCAGCAGTTCCTCGATCACCACCGGCTTGCGCACATAATCGACCCCGCCGGTGCCGAGCGCGGCGACCACGTGATCGGGATCGTTGAGGCCGGTCATGAAGATCACCGGAATGTGCGCGGTCGCCGGATTGCGCTTGATCGCTTGGGTGGTCTCGATCCCGCCGATGCCGGGCATGATCGCGTCCATCAGGATAAGATCGGGCTGCACTTCGGCCAGCAATTCAAGCGTCGCCTCGCCGCTGCGGGCGATCAGCACGGTCATGTCCTCAGCCTCGAGCGTATCGACCAGGAACCGGAGCGATTCCGGGCTGTCGTCGACAACAAGGATGCAGTCCTTAGCGCGCATCGGCAGCCACCGCTTTGGCAAGGTCGGCCAGCGCCTTCAGGTCGAAGCTGTCGAGCACCCGCCGCATTCGTTCGGCCAGTGGCGCCGCTTCGGGAGCGAGCGCGGCGATGGCGTCAATCTCCGCCTCGATGGCGCGAACATGGCCGATCCGCACCAACCGCTCGATCTCGGCGCAATGGGCAGCGGCGCGAGAAGCAATTGCTGGCGGTAAGTGCGTCACGCCGGCTTCGGGCGCGTCACGGGCGGGGCCACCAGCCCGCAGCCATTCGAGCCCCAGCTGGGCGGCAATCACATCAAGCAACACGGTGAATTCGAATGGCTTCATCACAAACGTATCATTGGCCGGGCCGTCCGCAGGCGGTGCGGCGGAATGGGGCCCCTCACCCGACAGCATCACGATCCGCAACGCAGCGCCGTGGCGGCGGCGCAGTTTCGCCGCGATATCCCACCCGGACTCGCGTCCCAGCATAACATCGCACAGGACCAGATCGGGCTGCACCTGCGCGGCGAGCGCTAGGCCGGTCTCGCCGTCGCTGGCGGTGTGCACCCGAAAGCCCAGCGGTTCGAGCAGGCCGCGCACCATCGCCAGATGCGCCGTATCGTCATCGATCAGCACGACCCAGCGCTCGCGCCCAAGGTAGCCAGTGACCATGCCCGGCTCTGGCGCCGGATCGGTCGGCGGGCTGAGCGGCTGCGACAGCATCAACCGCACGATGAAGCGCGATCCTTCCCCCGGCGCGCTTTCGACCCGGATTTCGCCGCCCATGATATGCACCAGCGCCTGCGTGATCGCGAGCCCGAGCCCGACGCCGGGCCGCTCGCCCGCTGGCCCTGCCACCCGCTCGAACGGCGCGAAAATCCGCTCCGCATCCTCGGGCGCGATGCCGATGCCGGTGTCGATCACGGTGAAGGTCGCCAACTGGTTGCGGTATTCGACCTTGAGGGTGACCGATCCATGATCGGTAAACTTGATTGCGTTGGTCAACAGATTGATCAGCACCTGCCGCAAGCGCTTGGGATCGGCATGGACGAATTCGGGCAAGCCCGGCGGATGGTCGAGCACCAGCGCGATCCCCTTCGACTGCGCTTGCAGTTCGAGCATGGCGATCAATTGCGCGAGGAACTCGGGGAAGCGGATCGCCTCCCGGCTCAGCTTCAGCGCGCCGCCTTCGACCTGCGCGATGTCGAGCAGGCCTTCGACTAGATGCGACAGGTGTTCGGCGCTGCGGCGGATCACCCGCGCGGCATTGAGCGCGTCCTTGCCGTCATTCCGCTCCAGCAGCTGGGCATAGCCATAGATCGCATTGAGCGGTGAGCGGATTTCATGGCTGACGCTGGCGAGGAAGCGGGTCTTGGCTTCATTGGCGGCCTCGGCGGCCTCCTTGGCGGCGCGCAGCTGCGCGAACGCGTCGTCGGTCGGCCCTGTTGCGCCGTCGCCTTTAAGCCAATTGGTGAGCCGCCCCGCCATCATATCATCGCGAGGCGATATAGGCGCGCCAGCCGCCCAGATGAGTGATGTCTTCCGCCCCGGTCAGCGCGCGCGGTTCGGCGACGAAGCCCTTGACGCTGCTGCCGTCGGCGAGCGTGACCGTGCCAATCGCAAGCGGCGGAGGCACCTCGGTGACGAAGCTGCCGAAGCTGGCCATGTCGAGCTCGTAGACTTCCAGAGCGATTTCGGCCCCGTCCTCACTATGCACCAGCGCAGGCTTGGGCGGGACGGAATCGGCCATCGCATACAGCCGGTAATTGGGCGCGGTGGTGAAGGCACCCACAAAGGTCGCCCCGCGCGACGTCAGCTGCCAATGCAGCGGCATCCCTTCAAGATGTGCACCAACGACGGCGAGTTTGACGGTGTCCATGCGGTCTCCAAGATCGAGCGGTGGCGGAAGGGGAAGGTCGGCCGAAGCCAGATACGAACGCGCGAGGTCAATGAGCGCAAGATCGCTGTGCGCAGGCCCGATCAGCGTGATTCCGAAGCCCGTGCCATTGTCGCGCGCACCGGCTGGCACCGCCAGCGCGGCCATGTCGAGCAAGTTCACGAAATTGGTATAGAGCCCGAGATTGCTGTTCAATGCCACCGGCGCTTCGAGCAGTTCGGCGACCCGGTAAGTGGTGCCGGTGGTGGGGAAAGCGAGCACATCGACCTCGCTCCACATGCTCTCGGCATGGCGCTGCAATTCGGCGAGGCGGTAGATGCCGTTCCACAATTCGGTCGCGAGCATGGCACTGCCGGGCGCGATGACTTCGCGCACCACCGGGTCGATGGCGAGCGGATTGCTATCGAGCAGCGGAGCGACGGCTGCGGTGCGTTCTGCCACCCACGGCCCGCCGTAGAGCAGGCGCGCGGCTTCGAGCAGCGGGGCGATGTCGATCTCTACGATCTCGCCCTGCGCCGCCAGCACGCCTAGCGCGCGGTCGTAGAGATATTCGGCCGCGACATCGCCGAAGAACACCCGCTGATCACGGCGCGGCACCCCGATCCGGCGACCGCTAATCGCAACGTCCGAGGGTACGCGCGAAAAGGCGTCCTCGGCATCGAACCCGGCGATCACAGCATCTACGGTCTGCGCATCATGCAGGGCATCGGTGAACACCGTGATGCAATCGAGCGTCCGGCAGGCCGGCACCAGGCCGCGCGTGCTCCAGCGGCCCTTGGTCGGCTTCAACCCGATAAGGTGATTGAACGCCGCAGGCACCCGGCCCGACCCCGCCGTATCCGTGCCAAGCGCGAACGCCACCAGCCCCGCCGCCACGGCTATCGCCGAGCCGGAGCTTGAACCGCCGCTGACATAGTCACGGTTATAGGCGTTGCGCGGGATGCCATAGGGGCTGCGCGTGCCGACGAGGCCGGTGGCGAACTGATCGAGATTGGTTTTGCCGACACAGATCGCGCCCGCCGCTTCTAGCCGTTCGATCGCGGTGGCGGAACGCTCAGGCCGATAGGCGAAGGTCGGGCAGGCAGCGGTCGTCTCCAGCCCGGCGACGTCGATATTGTCCTTCGCCGCAAACGGCACTCCGGCGAGCGGCAAGTGCTCGCCCGCCGCGACCCGCGCGTCAATGGCGCGGGCGGCGGCGCGCAGGGCCGCAGGGTCGGCGCGGCTGATCCACACCTGCGGCTGATGCGCATCATAGGCGGCGAGGCGGGCGAGCGTATCCTCGATCACGGCGAGCGCGGTGGCCTCGCCACTGGTGACGTTTGCCGCGATGGCGGTCGCGCTGAGGCGGGCAAAGGTGCTCACGATGCTTTCCTCAAGGCCAGCATTGGCGCGCCGGGTTGCAAGGCCTGATGCTCAGTGATGTAGAGCGCGGCCACCGTGCCGCTGGCGGGGCTTTCAAACGGGCATTCCATCTTCATCGCCTCAATCACCGCGATCACATCGCCTTCCGCCACCACATCGCCGGGAGCGACTAGGAGCTTCCACACGCTGCCGCCGAACGGGGCTTCGATCACATCCGCGCCGTCCGGCACCTCGATTGCCACCACATCGCCGCCGCCTGCTCCGCCTTCGAGCAGGTCGCTGACCCGGTCGAACTCGCCCGAGGCCTGCCACGCGGCGCGTTCGGCATCAAAGGCGGCTTGGCGGGTGGTCTCGAAAGCGGCGATGCTGGCGGCGTTATCGGCCAGGAACGCGCGGTAATCGGCGAGGCGGAAGGTGGTCTCTTCGACCTTGATCGACCGCCGCCCATGCGGGAAATCGCGGCGCCAATCGGTGAGTTCGTCGGCGGTGACAGGGAAGAACCGGATCTGGTCGAAGAACCGCAACAGCCACGGCTTGCCATCGACGAAGGCGTCGGTCTGCCGGTGCGTGTTCCACACCTGAATGGTCCGCCCGAACAGCTGATAGCCGCCCGGCCCCTCCATCCCGTAGATGCACATATAGGCGCCGCCGATCCCGACCACATTGGGCGGAGTCCAGGTGCGCGCGGGGTTGTATTTGGTGGTGACGAGCCGGTGGCGCGGATCGACCGGGGTTGCAACCGGCGCGCCGAGGTAGACATCGCCAAGGCCCAGCACGAGGTAGCTGGCATCGAAGATCAGATCTTCGACCGCCTGCGCATCGGGCAGACCATTGATACGGCGGATGAACTCGATATTGTCCGGGCACCACGGCGCATCGTCGCGCACCGTGCCGATATACTTGGCGATGGTCTCCTCAATCGCGGGATCACGCCAGCTCAGCGGCAGGTGCACGATGCGCGAGGGCGTTTCGAAATCATCGAGATCCCCCATCGCCTCCTCGGCCGCCATCAACGCGGCGAGCGCGCGGGGCTGATCCAGCGTGGTGCCGTCGAAGTGCAATTGCAGCGAGCGGATGCCTGGGGTGATGTCGATCACGCCGGGCAGGTTCATTGCCTCCAGCGCCTGCATCAGCGCATGGATGCGGATGCGCAGCTCGATATCGAGCACGATGTCGCCATATTCGACGAGAATGTTGCGGTCGCCCTGTTGACGATAGGTGGTCTTGGGGCGTGCGCCGAGCGCGGGCAGCTCCGCGAGTACCGGTGAGAGGCCCGCAATCGCGCGCGTCGAGGTCGGCACGGGCAGAGCGTTGAGCGGCGCGGCGTTCGCCGCCATGGCGTCGGCAATCGTGACTGGCACGAAGCGGAGCCGGTCATCAGGGCTGAGCTGACCGATCTTCCACCGATCCGCCGCGATCACCGTGAAGGGGCACACGAAGCCCCCCAGCGAAGGCCCGTCCGGCCCGAGGATGATCGGCATATCCCCGGTGAAATCGACCGCGCCGATGGCATAGGGGTTGTCGTGAATATTCGACGGGTGCAGCCCCGCCTCACCCCCGTCGCGCCGCGCCCATTCGGGCTTGGGGCCGACCAGACGCACCCCGGTGCGGTTGGAGTTGTAATGCACCTGCCACTCGGCTTCGAGGAAGCGGGCGATGTCGTCCGGCGTGAAGAAATCGGGCGCGCCGTGGGGGCCGTAGAGAACGCGCAACTCCCATGTCCGGGAGAGCGCGGGAAGCGGCGCCGTGATACCCTCGCCGGTCGCACCATCGCCCAGATGCAGCACATCGCCCGCCACCAGTCCGCGCGCGGCGTGGCCGCCGAACTGACCGAGTGTGAAAGTCGCCGCGCTGCCGAGATAGGGCACCACATCAAGCCCGCCCGCGAACAGGATATAGCCGCGCATCCCCCCGCCGCTCGCCCGCCCTAGCGCGAGGGTCTGCCCAGCGGCGATAGCTATCGGCACCCCGCGCGCGACGGTCTCGCCGTCGAGCTTCGCGCCGAAATCCGCGCCGGTCAGGCATATGGTCGCAGGCGCTTCGAACAGCAGGGTTGGCCCGCTGGCAGTGACCTCCAGCCCCGCTGTAACCTCGGGGTTGCCGAGCATGAGATTGCCCAGCCGGAAGCTCCGATCATCCATCGGCCCTGACGGCGGGACGCCCACATCCCACAGACCGAGGCGGCCGGGGAAGTCCTGCACCGAAGTTGCCGTGCCGCCTGCAATTACCCGCACCGCGCGGCGCGCATAGCCGACGTGATCAAGCATCCGGGTCGAGACTTCGCCGCTGGTAAAGCCCTCATGCCGCACCACATCGCGCAGCCACCTGAGGTTGGTCTCGAGCCCGTCGACACGGGAGGCATCCAGCGCCGCCTGCATCACGCCAATGGCGGCATCGCGCGTGTCGGCATAGGTGATCAGCTTCGCCAGCATCGGATCGTAAAACGCGCTGACCTCGCTGCCCGCCATGACCCAAGTCTCGGCGCGGATATTGTCGGGAAAGGCGACGTTGACGAGCGTGCCGATCGTGGGACGGTAATCCATCGCCGGATCTTCGGCATAGAGCCGCACCTGAACCGCGTGGCCTTGCGCGGTGGGCGCGGGGGCATCGAGAAAGGCGAAGTCGCCCGCTGCGCCCCGGATCATCCATTCGACCAGATCGATCCTCATCACCTCCTCGGTGACGCCGTGTTCGACCTGAAGCCGGGTGTTCATTTCGAGGAAGAAGAAATCGTCGCGCTGCGCATCGTACAGGAATTCGACCGTGCCAGCCGACAGATACCCCGCCGCTTCGCCCAACCGCACCGCAGCAGCAATCAGCTCGGCGCGCTTGGCGTCCGACAGGCACGGCGCGGGCGCTTCTTCCACGACCTTCTGGTTGCGCCGTTGCAGCGAGCAGTCACGCTCACCCAGTGCCATCACCCGGCCCTGCCCGTCGCCGAAGATCTGCACTTCGATATGCCGCGCGCGGGCGACATAGCGCTCAAGGAAGACGCCCGCATCGCCGAAGCTGGCTTCTCCCTGCCGGACGACTGCGGCAAAACCGTCGCGCACCGCTGCCTCGCTCTCGCAAATGCGCATGCCGATGCCGCCGCCACCTGCCGTGGCCTTGAGGATCACCGGATAGCCAATCCGCGCCGCCGCCTCGGCCGCCTCGTCCTCGCCGGTCAGCAACCCGGTGCCAGGGGCGAGCGGCAGGCCATGCGCTTCGGCTAGCGCACGGGCGGAGTGCTTGAGGCCAAAGGTGCGGATATTGTCCGGCGTCGGCCCGATAAAGGCGATCCCTGCCGCCGCGCAGCTTTCGGCAAACTCGGCATTCTCGGCGAGGAAGCCGTAGCCCGGATGGATCGCCCCGGCGCCCGTCGCCTTGGCCGCTGCCAGAATGGCCTCGACATTCAGGTAGCTCTGCGCCGCTGGGCCCGGCCCGATGCACACCGCCGCGTCCGCCGCGCTGACATGGAGCGAGCCTGCGTCCGCCTCGGAATAGACCGCCACGCTGCGCAGCCCCATCGCCTTGCACGTGCGGATGATCCGCGTCGCAATCGCGCCCCGATTGGCGATGAGGACAGTGTCGAAAGTCACGCGGTCACAATCATCCGCACCGGCGTCGGGTTGAAGCCGTTGCAGGGATTGTTGATCTGCGGGCAGTTCGACACGACCACGATCACATCCATCTCGGCGCGCAGGTCAACGGTGAGGCCAGGGGCAGAAATGCCGTCCACGATACCAAGCGTGCCATCTTCCTCCACCGGAACGTTCATGAAGAAGTTGATGTTGGAGACAATATCGCGCTTGCTGCGACCTTGGGTGAGGTTCGCTTCAAGGAAGTTCTCGACGCAGGCGTGCTGCGACTTGGTGTGATGACCGTAACGCAAGGTATTGGATTCGCACGAACACGCCCCGCCGATGGTATCGTGATACTCCACTGCGCTGTCCACGATGGTCATCAGCGCGCGGCCTTCGTTCGAGAGGAGCACAGCTCCGGTGCGCAGGAACAAGTTACCCTGCGCTGCAACAGTGTCCTGCGCGGAGTATCGCTCGGCATCATCAGCGGCGGCATAGATCAGGAAGTCGACCGCCTGATTGCCCTCGAGATCGACGATCCGCAGCACTTCCCCCGCCGCGACATGGTGCAACCACGGTGCGCGGGCGGGCACGATCTCGTCGTGAATGATAGTGCCGGAAAGGCCGGAGAGGGCCGGGTCGCTGGTCATGGTTTGCCTTGCTTTTTGCGCGGGTTATCGGCGGTAGTAGTCCTCGGTGTTGAGGAAGGCGCGTTGCCCCTCTGGTGTGGCATTGCGCACGGGGTCTTGTTCAGGCGTAATCGCGCCGTGCCATGCGGTGACGCGCAGTGGGGCGGAGTTCCAGCCCTCGCGCGGGTCGAGCACATGAGGGCAGTTGGCGATCACTACGATGACATCCATCTCGGCGCGCAGCAGCACTTCGCGGCCTGCCGCAAAGGGGCCAACGATTGGCGTGATCGTGCCGTCAGTCTCGATCCGGGTGCCCTTGAACAGGTTCACGCAAGGGTGGACGTCGCGCCGGGTCAGACCGTGCTTGGCCGCGCCGAGGATCAGCCGGTCGCGCCCATTAGGGTAAGCGCCGGAGTTACGGCCCTCACCATATTTCCGCAGGTTGCTGGCGGCAGTTGAGACGCCGCAGAAAGTGTCGTGCGTGCCAGCGTCGTCTTCGAGGATGCTCATTAGCACCCGGCCCATGTCGCTGAGCAACAGCTTGCCCGCGCCGAGATAGGCGCTCCACTGCACCTTGACGGTATCGGCGACGTTCAGCCGCTCGGTCGGCATTTCGGCGTTGAAGATATTGACGCTCGCGCAGGCATCGCCCGCCTTGTCGATCAGCCGCAACCGGGTGCCGCGCGCGATCCGGCGGGAGGCATATCCGCCCGGCGCTATGGTTTCTTCCCACAGCAAGTCGTCGGCGGCCACGCCTTCGGGCAGGTCGCCCGCGACAGGCGGCAAGGTCGGCATCGCTTCGACCCGCGTGCCGCCTTGCGCGCGGGCATGATCGCGCGCGGCCTTGGGATCGGCAGTCCCGCTCATTCGGCAGCCTCCTGCCGCGCAGGCGGAAAGTCCTGTTCATGCAGCGGCGGCAGCAGCGCGGTGGTGGTGACGAGCTGCAATTGCTGCACGCCCCGGATCGCGCGCAAGGCATCGCACAGCTGCTTCAGCCGCACCGCAGGCCCCTGCACCAGCAGCACTTCGAGCGACTGGTCCTCTTCAAGGAACACGTGCTGCGAGGAAATCACCTCCTTGAGGTAATCCACTTGCGTTTCAGCCAGTTGCTGACGAACCCTGCCACCGCCTCCAGCATAGACAATGGTGACAGTCCCCGCGAGCGTCTCGTCCGGTCGGGTCAGCGCCTCATGCTCGGCCAGCGCGTGGCGGATCAATTCGGCGATCAGCTGCGAGCGCGAGGGCAGTCCGCGTTCCTCGACCATCATGTCGAGCTGACGGAACAGTTCCGCCGGCAGGCTCATGCTGAGGCGCGCGAGGCGGGAGGGTTCGGGGGAGCTCATGCAGCGATCATTTCAATTATTACCAACTGTGTCAATCGTAATACCGTCAGCCAAGGCCGCCACTTCCACCGCGGCTTGGACGGCGTGCTTGCGGGTCAGTTCGAGGTCATAGATGACCGCCGCACCATAGCGCTGCGGGGCGTGCGGATCGTGGCGGCGCTTGTCGAGCGTCAGCACGCGTGTGCCGAGCGAAAAAGCCTCTTTGATGTCGTGCGTTACCATGATGATCGTCAGCCCATGCTCACGCCACAGCCGGGTGATGAGCGCGTGCATATCCTTGCGAATGCCGGGATCGAGCGCGCCGAAAGGCTCGTCCAGCAACAGGATGCGGGGCCGCTTGATCAGGGCTTGGGCGATGGCGAGGCGCTGCTGCATCCCGCCCGACATCTGCGCTGGGTAGAGGTGGCGGCTATCGGCCAGCCCGACCGATTCCAGCATCCCCTCAGCCTCCGCCACCGCAGCCCGCCGGGCGCTACCGAACAGACGGGCGGTTAACGGTGAGGCGGAAAATTCTAGCCCCAGCAGAGTGTTACCCAGCACAGTTAAATGCGGGAACACCGAGTAACGCTGAAACACCACCCCGCGATCCGGCCCGCATTCTGGCGGCAGCGGTGCGCCGTCCAAGGTGATCGTCCCTCGCGTCGGCTTCTCCTGCCCCAGCACCACCCGCAGCAGGCTGCTCTTGCCCGCGCCTGATGGCCCGATGATCGAGACGAAGGATCCCTCGGCAATATCGAGCGAAATCCGTTCGAGTACGACCTTTTCGCCATACTCGACCCACAGGTTCTTGAGGCTCAGCAACGCCATCAATGCGCGGCCCCATGCGCCCAGCCAAACAGGCGGCGGCTGCCGCGCGACAGGGCGAAATCCATCACCACGGCAAGGATCGCGATCCATGCGACGTAGGGCAGGATCACGTCCATCGCGAGGTAGCGGCGGACGAGGAAGATGCGGTAGCCCAGCCCGATATCGGCGGCGATCGCCTCGGCGGAGATCAGGAACACCCAAGCCGGGCCGAGCGACAGGCGGAGCGCCTCGATCAGCCGCGGCATCGCTTGCGGCAAAGCCACCCGCAGCATCACCCCCCACGAATTCGCTCCCAAAGTCAATGCCTTGATCACCTGCTCGCGCGGTAGAGCGGCGATGTGTCCGGCCACATCGCGGATCATGAACGGGGCGACCCCGATGACGATCAGCGCCACTTTGGCCGTCTCGCCCAATCCGAACACAATGAACAGTATCGGCAGCAACGCGATGGGCGGGATAACGGCAATCGCGGTGACAAGCGGGCCTAACGTGGCTCTAACCGGGGGCAATGACCCGACGACAAGGCCGACACAAAGCGCCGACAACGTCGCTATACCCAGCCCCAACCCCAACCGCGTCAGACTGGCAAGCGTATCGGCCCAGAACAGATATTGGCCAGACAGCGGATCGGCTTCGAAGATCAGCGCCGCCATTGCCGTAGCCATCGCTCCGGGCAGCGGCAGGATCTTGTCCGCTGCGTTATCGGAATGACGCGCGGCGGCGGCGATGATGTAGGCGAAGGCCAGCACCACCAGCGGCAGCGCGCCCAGCAGGATCGCTCGGCCTCGCCCCGGCTGGGCTGTCACCCAGCGCATCGGCTTAGAGCTTCCCGTCGGCGGCGAGCTGCATGTAGGTCGGATCGAAGCGCAAGGTGATCGCGGCCTTGTCACCCAAGGTTGTGCCGCCCGGGAACTCCATCCCGACCGCGTCAGCCGAACGGGCGCCCTGTCCGAACAAGCCTTGGGCAAAGCTGAAGTCGCGCACGCGGGTCATGGTGGTGACCAGATCGGGCGAGGCCATTGCCATCAGCGCGGCCTTGGGATCGGCGTAGAGGAAGGTGGTGGCGAGCTGGCCTTCGAACTCCTCCGGCGTGGTCCCCGCCAGCTTCGCCATCGCCGCGCGCGCGGCGGCGCCTTCAGCATCCTGCCGGGCCATCAGCGACATTGTTTCGTACCAGATCCCCGCCAACGCCTTGCCGAGATTGGGGTTGGCCTTCAGCACCGCCGTATCGACCACCATCAGATCGAGAATCTCGCCCGGAATATCGGCCGAAGTGAACACGGCCTTCGTGCCTGCGACACCCTTCATGGTGGTCACCTGCGGGTTCCACGCCACGGCAGCCGTCACATCGGGCGAGGCAAAGGCGGCGGCGATATCGGCGTCGGAGGTGTTGACCGTCTTCACGTCGGCGAGCTTCATGCCTGACGTCTCCAGCGCGCGGGCGAGCAGGTAGTGCGAGACGGACAGTTCGGCCAGATACACCTGCCGCCCCTTGATCCCCGCCACGCCGTCCGCGCCTTTCAGCAGAACCGCATCATTGCCATTGGAATAATCGCCAAGGATAATCGCCGAGGTGTCCTTGCCGCCCGCCGCCGGGATGGTCAAAGCGTCCATGTTGGCGACAGTCACGCCGTCCAGCTTGCCAGCGGTGTATTGGTTCACGCTCTCGATGTAGTCGTTGACCTGCACGAAGGTGATTTTGACCCCGTACTTGTCTTCCCACTTCTTCACGATCCCGGCCTGCTGGGCATAGGGCCAGGGCATCCACCCGGCATAGATCGACCAGCCGATGTTGAAGTCGGTGCGGGGTGCGGATGCGTCCTCCTCGCTGCCCGAACAGGCGGCCACCGCAAGGGCGAGTGCGATAAGCAGGAAGCGGGCCGCGCGGCGGGCCAAGTGGCGCATGATTCGTCCCCTATGTTGCGGGTGCGAACATCCCCTCGTTTGCTGCATTTGTCTATGGGGAATTATTACGATTGATTGCAAAAGTAATATGCGCAAGGTTGCGTCAGTCTGGCAGGTATTGTGCCCTTGCGGCGCTCCTCTCCTTCCCCTGCCATGCGTGGAGGCTCAGAGACCCATGACACCCATGATGCGCAATTCCGCTGCCCGCCCGCTTGCTCTCGCCCTTGCCGCCAGCCTTGCTGTCGCGGCGTGTGCGGCTGAGGAAAGCGAACCTCCCACGGAAATGGTCGGCCCCGCGCCCGACCTCACCGAAACCGCGCTGAAAGTGCCGGGCTTTGCCGATTTCCTCGCGGTGGATGGCGATACGGTGTGGGTCACAAATGACGGACGGGTCGAACAATGGTCGCCTGCGGGCAAGCTCGCCAGCACGCCTGTCCCCCGCCCCTGCGGCACGATGGCAATTGCGGCGGGATCGCTGTGGGTCGCTAATTGCGAGGACGGTGAGCTGTGGCGCATCAACCTGAAGACCGCCGCAGTCGAAGCCAAGATCGCCACCGGCCTCGCCAATCCCAAGGGCGAAACCAATGTGATCGCGGGCGCAGGCTCTGTCTGGGTGCCGAGCGATCCGGACGGCAAGCTGGCGCGGATCGACCCGGCCACCAACGCGATTGTCGCCACCGTCACCGTCACGCCTGAAACCTGGTATCTGGCTTATGGCTTCGATGCGGTCTGGGCGGTGTCGAACGAAGGCAAGGTGCTGGAACGGGTTGATCCGGCTACCAATGCCGTCACCGGATCAGCCGCGCTGGGCGACACACCGGGCTTCCTCGCAGCGGGCGAAGGCGCGGTGTGGGTGCAGGAACAGGGCGATGGCACGGTCGCCAAGGTCGATCCGACCAGCCTCAAAATTGCGGGCCGCACCAAGGTGGGCGATAACCTGAAGTGGGGTGATATCGACGCCAATGGCGGCGCGGTGTGGCTGCGCACCACGGACGAACAGACGATGGTGGTGATCGATCCGGTCACGCTCAAGATCCGCGCGCGGATGGGCGATGCGGTGGGCAGCGGCGCACTGCGCTGGACACCCAAGGGCGTGTGGACATCAGCCCATGACAACCAGACCCTGTCGTGGTGGAGCGCGCCTGCGGCCCCTGCAACGGCAACGGCAACGCCCGCGCCCTGATCGGCGCAAAAAAGAAGCGCGCAGAGCGGGTCGTCTCTGCGCGCTTCAATTGGTTTTGCGACGCCCGCAAGGGCTCTTATTATTCTAGAACTTGTAGCCGAACTCCACCCCGAAGCGCTGACGCGCACCCGGCGAGATGAACGATCCGCCGAATTCGACCGCGGTGATGACCTCGTTCAGATACTTCTCGTTGAACAGGTTTTCGGCATAGGCGGTCAACGACCAGCTATCGCCTTCTACCCCAACGCGCAGGTCCATCACCCCGAAGGTATCGCGCTGCGAGATCGAATAATCGGCATCACCCACGAAGGCCGGCAGCGCCAGCGCCGAACCCGGCAGCAGGCCGCTGAACAATGTCGGGTTGGGATCATCTTGCAACGTGTGGAACCACGTCGGCCCAGTGATGCGGTAATCCGCGCGGGTAACAAAGTTGACGCTGTCGGTAACCGGCAGATCAAGCTGGGTGCCGAAGTTCAGGGTGTAATCGGCGGTATAGGGCGACTTGTTGCCCACCGTCACCGGACGCGAGGCGTTTTCGAGGATTTCGCTTTCGGTCACGTTGGCCGAACCGAACACTGTCCAGCCATCAAGGATTTCCGCCGACAGGTTGAGCTCGGCGCCGTACAATTCGACCTCGTCGATGTTCGATACGACGCGCAGCAGGCCGAAGCCGCCGACGAAGAATTCGAAGAACTGCATGTCTTCGACCTTGGTGTAGTAGCCCGCCAGATCGAAGGTCACCGCGCCGTCCAGCAGCGTGCCCTTCATCCCCGCTTCAAACGCGCTGGAGACTTCCTTGCGATACTGGTCGTCGATCAGAACGTTGGTGCCGATGAAATCGTTGAACGCAGAATCGACGATCGCGGCCGAGCCTTGATTGTTGAACCCGCCTGATTTGAAGCCGACCCCCCAGTTGCCGTAGAGGTTGATGTCGTCAGTCAGCTCATACCGCAGCGAGATCTTCGGCTGGAACTGCTTGAAGGTCGCCGATTTCGGCGCAATCGGCTGAACCGCGCCGCCAACGACGGTCTGGCCGGGGTTGATCGGCCCGCCCGTGATCGGATCGAACACGGCCGGAACGAGGCTCGACACCTGACGGTCCTCGATATCGTAACGGCCCGCAAAGCTAACGTTGAAGCGATCGGACACATCGGCATCGATCGACGCGAAGGCCGCATAGACATCGGTCTTGAACGCATCGTGGTAAAGCTGGGTGGTCGGGTTGTCCGATCCCGGCGCGTTATACAGCTCGCGGATGATGCCGCGGCCAAGGTCCGCCCCAAGGCTCACCCCGACCTCGCGGTCGATGTGGAGGTAATAGGCGCCGACCTGCCAGTTGATCGCCCCGTCGCCGTTCGAGGCGAGCCGGATTTCGCCGCTGATGTCTTCCTGCTTGCGCACTTGGAACTGGGTGCCGTCGCAGGTGGTCGGGCTGTAAGGGCCGAAGGTCGATCCATTGGCTGGGTCGAAGATGAACGGCACCGGGTTGTTGCCGATAAAGGTCGGCTGGTTCAGCGGGAAGCCGGTCAGCGCCGCCGTGCTGGCAAAGCAGGCGTTCGAAGCGGCCACCGATGCCGGGGTCGCGCCGGGAAAAGTGAAGCGGGCAAAGTCAGCCGAGGTGCTGTCCGCCGTCAACGACTGGTCGACATCGCTGTAAAGCACCCATGCGGTCAGCGTGGTGCTTTCAAACTCATGCTCGACCTTGGCCGAGGTTTCGAAGGTCACCTGATCATTGGTCGGGCGGATGTTCGAATAGAAGCCGAAGGGATGTTCGTTCACATCTTCGAAGAACGCCGGGTTCACCGCCGCGAAGTTGGGCAGGTGGAAGCTGGCGTTGAAGTTGATCGAAGCGCCGCGCAGGTCGGCATAGCGCGCCTTCACGTCGAGTTCGGTGTTCGGCCCAAGCTCCGCGACGAAGCGCCCGTCGATGCCGAACACTTCCTGATCGTCGATCGTCTTGGAATTGCCGAGGAAGCTGTTGCGGAAGAAGCCATCGGTGGTCGAATAATTGGCCGAGAGCACCAGCCCGGCCGTGTCGCCAATCGGGGTCGAGATGTAGCCATTGGCAAGGTAGGTGTTGTCCTGCGCTGCGCGCACCAGCATCCCGCCTTCCAACGCGTCGCCGGGCTTCAGCGTTTGCAGCACAATCGCGCCCGCCGCCGCGTTGCGGCCATAGAGCGCGCCTTGCGGGCCCTTCAGGATTTCGACCTGGCGCAAGGTGCCCTGGTTCTGGTTCAATTGCGCGGTGTTGGTCTTTAGGATTCCATCGACCACCAGCGCGACCGAGCTTTCCGCGTCGCGCGCGCCGTTGATGCCGCGAATGTTGATCTGGGTGTCGCCCGCCTCGGCGGTGCCGGTGACGATGGTGACGCCCGGCGTCAGCTGGATGAAGTCATCCGCGCGCTGCACCCCGGTCTTGGCGAGCGTTTCCGCGCCGAACACGGTGACGGCGGCGGGGACGTCCTGAAGCGATTCCGACTGGCGGCGAGCGGTGACGACGATCCCGCCCTCCTCCTCGGCAGCAGGTTCAGAGGCGGGGGCGTCCTGCGCCAGAGCGGGCGAGGACAGGGCAATGGCGCCGAGCGCCGCGCCAGAAGCAAGAACCAAACGGACATTCATGGGACGGCTCTCCTGAAGAGGATTGAGAGGTTAGGCGATCAAACGAGGACGTTGGCCCCGCTCATGTAGACATAGACTTCCTGAAACTTCGGGCCTTCCGGGCCGGGACGAAGCCGCCAGAAATTGGTGTTTTCGAGCAGCGTCACTTGCCCGGCTGCATCATGCAGCTCGGCAGTGAAGCTCGCCGTTATCCGGCCATTGGCCTCGTCCACAGTGCAGGTGAAATCGCGGTGGATGATGGTTTCGTAAGCGCCGAAGAAATCTTCGAACATCCGCCGGATTTCGGCCTTGCCGGCGTGCCGCGTAAAGGCGGTCTGGACGCAGAACAGCGCAGTGTCATGGAAACAGGCCAGCGCGCCCTCCATGTCCTTGGCATCGACGCGGGCGAAGTATTTGTTCAGCGCAAAGTCGATCAGCTCGGCGCGCGACAGATTGGGCTCGTACTGCATCAGACGTCCCCTTCCTTCAGCAGGTTGTCACCCGACATGTAGACATAGACGCGGTGGAACAGCCGGTCCTTCAAGTAGAAGCGGTTGCAGTTTTCATACCGCAATTCCTCGCCCCCGTTGGGGGTGATCAGCACCGTGAACTGCGAGCAGATCGCGTTCGTCTCAGGGTCAGCGATATGGACGAAATTGCCGTGCCAGATGCTCTCGAAATCGGCGAACAGCTTCACGAACATCGCCCGGATCGCCTCGCGGCCCTGGTGCACCGTATTGCTGGTCACCTCGGTCAGCACCGCGTCCGGCGTGAAACAATCGAGCACCTTGTCCATGTGCTTGTTATCGACTCCGTCGAAATACCGCTTGGTGACGATATCGACATAGACCGGATAGGGCAGCGCGGTCTGGCCCGACCCACCCTCTTGCCATTCACTCATCAGTACCAGCCCTTTCGGATATCGGCGTGCTTGGGCACTTCGGGTGCGGGAAAGGCCTTCTTCGAATGGGTCAGGCCCAGTTCGATCAGCGTTTCCAATTGCTTGTAAGCGACCTGTCCGGGGTTGATCACCGGCACCGGCAGTTCGTTTTGGAGATAGGTGGCCGACTGGTGCATGGTGGTGGAGCCCAGCACGATCACGTCAGCGCCATCTTCTTGGATTGCGCGCATCGCCTCAGCCTTCAGCTTGGCGAAGACGACCTCCTCCTTGCCTTCGAGCAGTTCGGTGACGTCAGGCCGCGTGTCGATCGAGCGGACCGAGGCGCAGCGATGCTCCCAGCCGTGCTGGTTCAGCACCTTCTCATAGAGCGGGAACCACTGCGGCCACATGGTGAGAACAGAGAACTTCTTGCCCAGCATCATGGCGGCGGCAAAGCTCGCCTCGCCGGGGCCGACCACGGGAATGTTGAGCGCCGACCGCAAAGGCCACAGCCCGCTATCGCTGACCGTGTCGATCAGCACCCCGGCATAGCCTTCGTCCTCGGCCGTCACACCGGCCTGAAACACCGTCCAGTCCATCAGCAGCGTATCATGATAGGAATCGCCCAGCGCCGCGCCCCAGCGCACCGCTTCAAATGTGGGCGCGAAGCCCGGGCGCACGAAATCAGCCGGAAGCTGCTGCGCGCGATTCGCGACGCCTGCTTCGTCCATTGCGATCGGTACGATGACCTTAATACGCTGCACGGCATTCCCCGATTGCCTGAAGCGCGCTGGTTATTGTATACAAAACGCCTCCGTCAAGCATTTTACACAAATGTTACGCAGAGCGGCTGCCAGGTGTGTTTTTGTCACCTCACAGGCTTGCAGGCATGGGCGCTTGGCCGCACAAGGACGCGCATGGACGCAGCCCTCTTCTTTCCCGCCCTGCGGAGCACACACTCGTGAGCCGCGCCTCCGAACGCGCTTATTCGGCGATCCGCGCGCATCTTCTCAGCGGGTCGGTGGCGGCTGGCGAACAGCTCACCGAAGACCAGCTCGCGCAGATCACCGGCGTCAGCCGCACGCCGGTGCGCGAGGCAGTGCGGCGGCTTGAGGACGAACTGCTGCTGGTCCGCTCTGACACCAAGCGATTGTTCGTCGCCGACTGGAGCCGCGACGACATCGAGGAGATGTTCGTGCTGCGCCAGATGCTCGAATGCCACGCCGCCAAACGCGCGGCAAAGCGCCTGTCCCGCGAGCAGATCGCCGCGCTCAAGGCACTCAACAGCGAACTGACTGCGGCCGTCGAACAGAGCCCTCCCGATGTGGCCCGCTTTCTCGAGGCGAACCGCGCGTTTCACGAAGCGATCATTGACGCCGCCCATTCGCCGCGGCTGGGGCAGATGCTGGCAAAGCTGGTCGAGGCACCGGTGGTACTGCGCACCGCGCGCACCTATTCGCAAAGCGACCTGCGCCAATCCGCGCGCGATCATGACGAGCTGGTCGCCGCCTTCGCCGCGCGCGATGGCGACTGGGCGCGCGCGGTGATGGGCAGTCACCTACGCCGCGCGTTCCACACCTTTACGAAGACGGTCGGCCCGAGAGCCGATGACGCGGCCAATGATCAGGACAGCGGCGAAACATAACAACGCTGCCGTGTGGTTGCGGTTCCTGCATCATTTGCCACGCCAAGCATGATTGCAATTGTATACAAACAGGGTAATTCACCTCCCTCCGGTCCTTCGCAGCAGCAACAGGCGATTCATGATGTCATTCGGCACAATCGAACTGGTCGAGGTCGGCCCGCGTGACGGGCTTCAGAACGAACCCGACATCATTTCGACCGAAGTGAAGCTCGACCTCATCAGCCGCATGATCGGCTATGGCGCACGGCGGCTGGAGGTCGCGAGCTTCGTCCACCCTGCCCGCGTGCCCCAGATGGCCGATGCAGAGGCGGTGATCGCCGGCCTGCCCGACCGCAACGACTGCACCTATATCGGCCTCGTCCTCAACAAGCGCGGCGTGATGCGCGCACTGGCCACCCGCGAGAATGGCGCGCGCGGCGTCGATCAGGTTGGCTGCGTGATCGTCGCCAGCGACACCTTCGGCCAGAAGAACCAAGGCCAGACAATTGCGGAAGGCATCGCCGAAACCCGCGATATGCTCCGCTTCGCCCGCGCGGAAGGAATGCGCGCGCAGGTCACCATCAGCGCCGCCTTTGGCTGCCCGTTCGAGGGCGAAGTGAAGCACGACACGGTGCTCGCCATTGCCGAGGAACTGGCGATTGAGAACCCCGAAGAAATCGCGCTGGCTGACACCATCGGGGTCGGCACGCCGTGGGAGGCAGGCGAATTGTTCGGCAAGCTGGGCGAGATGCTCGGCGGCAAAATCCCGATGCGCGCGCATTTCCATAACACGCGCGGCACCGGCATCGCCAATGCGTGGGAGGCTTACAAGGCGGGCGTGCGCGTGTTCGACGCCTCGCTCGGCGGCCTTGGTGGCTGCCCCTTTGCCCCGCGCGCGACCGGGAACATCGCGACGGAGGACCTCATTTACATGATGGCGCGTTCCGGGGTGGACACGGGCATCGATCTCGCAGCCGCGATTGCGGTGAACAAGTGGTTTGCGGAAGTGCTGGGGCGCGAATTGCCCTCGGCCGTTGCGCGCGCAGCATAGAGCATAAGGACACAGCATGACTTACAGGTTGGGCGTTGATGTGGGCGGGACTTTCACCGACCTCCTGCTGTTCGACGAGGCGAGCGGCGCGTTCTGGCGGCACAAGACGCCGTCGACCCCGCATGATTCCTCCGAAGGCATCCTGACGGGCGTAAAAGCGATCTTTGCGCAGGCGGGCATTACCGCCGAGGACATCACCTATTTCCTTCACGGCACTACTGTCGCCACCAATGCCGTGCTGGAGGGCAAGGGCGCGCGCGTCGGCCTCGTCACCACGCAGGGCTACCGCGACATCATGCAGATCGCGCGCAGCTTCGTGCCCGGAGGGCTCGCCGCGTGGATCGTCTGGCCCAAGCCGCAGCCGCTCGCGCGATTGGAGCACACGGTCGAAGTGCCGGGCCGGATGGACGCACAGGGTCGCGAGGTCGCCCCACTGGATGAAGACGCGGTCCGGGCTGCCTTGCGTAAGCTGAAGGGTGATGGGATCGAGGCGCTGACCGTCTCGCTGATGAACGCCTATCTCAACGGCGCGCATGAGGCCCGGATCGGCCAGATCGCGGCGGAAGAACTGCCCGGCATCCCCGTCTCGCTGAGTCACGAAGTCCTGCCCGAGATGCAGGAATACGAACGCACGCTGTCCACCGTCGCCAACGCGGCGGTGCGTCCGGTGGTGAGCAAATACGTCTCCAACCTTCGCGACCGCTTGGCGACCGAGGGCTTCAAGGGCCGGTTGTCGCTGCTGCGCTCGGACGGCGGGTTGATGTCGAGCCAGAAGGCCGAGGAGCATCCGGTCAACATCCTCATGTCGGGCCCCGCGGGCGGCGTAACTGGCGCATTGTGGGTGGCGAAGAATGCGGGCTTCGAGAACATCCTCACCCTTGACGTTGGCGGCACCTCGACCGACGTGGCGCTGATTCAAGGCCTTGAACCACGCCGCCAGCGCACCACCGAGGTAGGCCACCTTTCGGTCCGCGCTTCGGCGCTTGATGTGAAAACCGTCGGCGCAGGCGGCGGCTCGATCGCCCACGTGCCGCAATTGACCGGAGCGCTGCGGGTTGGGCCGGAGAGCGCGGGCGCGGTGCCGGGGCCGGTGGCCTATAACAAGGGCGGCACGCTGCCCACGGTGACCGACGCCAACGTAGTGCTCGGCTACCTTCCCGAAGACCTCCTCGGCGGCAGTTTCAAGCTCGACCGCGACGGCGCGAAGGCGGCGGTGCAGACTATCGCCGATGCGCTGGGTGTGACGCTAATGGAGGCCGCGCGCGGGATCATCGATATCGTCAACGAGAATATGTTCGGCGCACTGCGGATGATCTCGGTCCAGCAGGGTTACGATCCGCGCGAATTTGCGCTGATGGGCTTCGGCGGGGCGGGTCCACTTCACGTCAACGCGGTCGCCCGCCTGATGGGCAGCTGGCCCGCGATCTCGCCCGTCTCCCCCGGCGTGCTGTGTGCGCTGGGCGATGCGACCACACGGATGCGCACTGAAACCGCGCGCAGTTTCTCGCGGTTGGCCAAGGATACCAGCATCGCCGATCTCGTCGCGGTGCTGGATGAAATGGCCGCGCAGACCCGCAGCGAATTGCTGGCCGATGGCATCCCCGAAGATCAGATCGCCTCGTTGTTCGAAATTGACGTGCGCTACGCGGGGCAGGCCTTCGAAGTGCCGCTAACCATCACGCAGGCCGTGCTGGAGAAGGACGGTATCGCAGGCATCCTCGCCCGCTTTGACGAGGAGCACCTCCGGCTGTTCACCTTCAACATGGACACCCCGCACGAGATCGTGAACCTGCGCGCGGTGGCGCAGGGGCAGGCCCCCGCCCTCCCCGCCACCGAGCTGCCCACGGGTGACGGTAACCCCGCCGCCGCCAAGATCCGCGACCACACGGTATGGATCGGCGGGGCGGAACGCGCGGCGGTGATCTACGACCGCGCGAAGCTGCGGCAGGGCGATGTCATCTCCGGCCCGGCGATCATCACCGAAATGGATTCGACCACGCTGGTCGAACATGATTGCACCGCGCGTGTGGACGCTGTGGGCAATATTCTGATCACTCTGAAGACGGAAGGCTAAGACCATGCCGGCTCGCATCATCGAACCCAACACCACCCCGTTCCAGAAAATCGCCATCGACCCGGTGACGCTCGACATCATCGAGAACGCGCTGCGTAACGCGCGCATCGAGATGGACGCGACCCTCGTGCGCACCGCCATGTCGCCCGGCATCCGCGAACAGGGCGACGCCTTCCCGCTGATTTCCGATCCCGCGGGCAAGATGATCGTCGGCCAGTTCGGCAGCTTCATCGATGGCTTCCTCAAGCAATTTGATGGCACCATCGAGGACGGGGACATGATTTTCCTGTCCGATCCCTATTCCTGCGGCGGGGCGGTCAGCCACTCCAACGACTGGCTGGTGTTGCTCCCCGTGTTCAAGGACGGCCGCCTGCTCGCCTACACTGCGATGTTCGGCCACCAGAGCGACATCGGCGGCTCCGTGCCGGGGTCCATGCCGATCGGCGCGTCCTCGATCTTCGAAGAAGGCGTGCGCATCCCGCCGGTGAAGATCTGGAAGAAGGGCGAATACAACGAAGACCTGATGAAGCTGGTGATGCACCAGACCCGCAAGCCCGATTGGTGCCAAGCCGACCTCAACGCGCTGATCGCCAGCTGCCGCGTCGCCGCGCGCCGCGTGGTCGAGATGGCAGACAGGTTTGGCGACGATGTCTACGTGTCCGCCACGCAGGAGCTCTTGGCCCGCAACCACCGCGCGATGAAGGCGTTGCTGGCGATGGCGGTGGCCGAGGAGCCGGTCAGCTTCGAGGATTACATCTGCGACGACGGCAAGGGCTACGGCCCCTACAAGATCCGCTGCACGATGCGGCGCGATGGGGACCGCGTGATCCTCGATTTCGAGGGCACCGACCCGCAGTCGGCCGCCTCGATCAACTTTTTCCTCAATGAAAACATGTTCAAGATGTTCTTCGGCATCTATATGATCATGGTCTTCGATCCGCAGATCCTGTTCAATGACGGGTTCTACGATCTGATCGAGGTGCGCATCCCGGAAGGCTCGCTGCTGAAGCCGCACTTCCCCGCGGCGCTCTCGGGCCGCACCCACGCCTTGGGCCGCATCTTCGACATTCTGGGCGGGCTGCTCGGGCAGAAGACGCCGGAATTCCTCAACGCTGCCGGTTTCTCCTCGTCGCCGCACCTGTTCTATTCGGGCTGGGACAGCCGCGAGGACGGGACGCGCGACTGGTTCCAGCTGTTCCAGATCGGCTTTGGCGGTATTCCGGGCCGTCCGCTGGGTGACGGGCCGGACGGGCATTCGCTGTGGCCGGGCTTCACCAATGTGCCCAACGAGTTTCTCGAACGCTACTTCCCGCTGCGGATCGAGCGTTACGCGACCGCGCCCGACAGCGGCGGGGCGGGCCTCCATCGCGGGGGCAATGGCATCCACATGACCTATCGCTTCCTCGCCGACGGCGAGATCGCGATCCATGACGACCGCTGGTTCGTGCCGCCGTGGGGCGTCAACGGCGGGCTTCCCGGTGCGCGGGCGAAGAAGGTGCTGGAACGCGCGGATGGCTCGACCGAGATCGTCGGCAACAAGGTTGAAAGCGTCGCCGTGAAAGCGGGCGATCTCCTCCACTTCATCACCTGGGGCGGCGGCGGCTGGGGTGACCCGCTGGCGCGCGATCCCGAGCTGGTCGGCCTCGAAATCCGGCAGGGCCTCGTCACGGCGGAAGGCGCGCGCGCCTATGGCGTGGTGGCCGATGCCGAGGGCGTGGTGGACACCGCCGCCACCGCAGCGCTTCGTGCCGAAATGACCACCTCGCGCGGGGAACTTCCGCTGTTCGATTACGGCCCCGGCATCGACGCCCTGCGCGCCAATTGCGAGGCCGAAACGGGTCTCCCCGCCCCGATCCAGCCGGTCTGGAACACCTTCCCCGGTATGCGTGAGGCCGCAGAATGAGCGCGCTTCAGGGGATCAAGGTTGTCGAGATGGGCCAGCTCCTCGCCGGTCCGTTCTGCGGGCAATTGCTCGGCGATATGGGCGCGGATGTGGTCAAGATTGAGCCGCCGGGGGCGGGCGATCCGATGCGCAACTGGGGCCAAGGTGACGAGAAGGTGCAGTGGGAAGTGATCGCGCGCAACAAGCGCTCGGTCACCTGCAACCTGCGCGTGCCCGAGGGTCAGGCGCTGGCGAAGCGGCTGATTGCCGAGGCCGATGTGTTGATCGAAAACTTCAAGCCCGGCACGCTGGAACGGTGGGGCCTGAGCCCGGCTGAACTCCATGCGGTGAACCCCGGCCTGATCATCGCCCGCATGTCTGGCTACGGTCAGGACGGGCCGTATAGCGACCGCGCCGGGTTCGGCGGGATCGGCGAGGCGATGGGCGGATGGCGCTACATCGTCGGCGAACCTGACCGTCCGCCCAGCCGCATGGGCATTTCCATCGGCGATACCCTGTGCGCCACCTATGGCGCGATGGGCGTGCTCGCCGCGCTCCACCACCGCGAGAAGACCGGCGAGGGTCAGGTGGTCGACTCCGCGCTATACGAAGCGGTGTTGCAGGTGATGGAAGGACTCGTCCCGGAGTACGACCGCAACGGCGTGGTCCGCGAACGCTCCGGCTCGGTGCTGAAAGGCATTGCCCCTTCCAATGTCTATTCCTGCAAGGACGGCAGCTACATGATCGGCGCCAATGGCGATGCGATCTTCGCGCGGCTTTGTCAGGCGATGGGTCGTCCGGAGCTGTCGAGCGACCCGCGCTATGCCACCCACATCCCGCGCGGGATTCATCAGGATGAACTCGACGCCCTGATCAACGACTGGACGGGCACGCTGACGGTCGACGAAGTCGATGCGCTGATGATCGAATATTCGATTCCCGCAGGCCGGGTCTACCGCGCGCCCGATATGCTCGCCGATCCGCATTTCCAGGCGCGCGAGGCGATCATTGAGGTCGAGACGCAGAACCGCGGGCGGATCAAGATGCAGAACGCCTTCCCCAAACTCTCCAAGACCCCTTCGACCATCCGCCGCCCTGCGCCCGCCGCGCCGGGTCAGGACAATGCCGAGGTCTTCGCCGAGCGTTTGGGTATGGATGCTGCGGAACTCACGCGGCTGGCGGAAGCGGGGATCATCTGATGGGCGGCCCCTCGGCATCCGACAATTACGCCGGGGTGTACGAGGGGCGGCTCCAGCCGGGGTCGCGCCCGGCGCTGCTGATCGTCGATGTGGTGGTCGCTTACCTCACCGAGGGTTCGGCGCTGTTTATGGAAACCGCCGCTGCCGCGAAGGATGCGAACCGGCGTTTGGCCCAAGCGGCGCGCGCGGCGGGGGTGCCGGTGGTGTTCACCAACGTTCAATATAAGCCTGACGGCTCCGATGGCGGGGTGTTCTATCGCAAGGCCCCGGTGTTGAAAGCATTCGTCGAAGGATCGGCGCTCGGGGCCTTTCCCGATGACTTGACGCCGGCCCCCAGCGAGCGGGTATTCACCAAGCAATATCCGAGCGCCTTTTTCGGCACCGGCCTCGCTGACGTGCTCCATGCCGACGGGATCGATACGTTGCTCATCACCGGCTACTCCACCTCCGGCTGCGTCCGGGCAAGCGCGCTAGACGCGATGCAATATGGCTTTGTCCCGCTGGTGGTGCGCGAGGCTTGCGCCGACCGCCATCCCGCCCCGCACGAAGCCAACCTGTTCGACCTTCAGGCCAAATATGCCGAGGTCATCTCCGAGGCCGAAGCGTTGGCGGTGATTGCGGCGCACCCTGCTTGATCGCAGCCAGCGACACCGGCCACCCGCTCTTTTGGGCTTGTGCGCGGCGGGCTGCGCCTTCAAGTAACACGCCAGCGGGCATCAACAGGGAGAAGCGCCTCGTGGCATTAGCAAAGTCGAGGCGATGGGCAATCGCCGGTCTGACGGGAACCGCCCTTACCGGCATCGCTCTGACAGCAAGCCCTGTGGCAGCACAGGAACGCCCGGTCGCCTTCACCGGCGCGCGCATCCTCACCATGGCGGGCGATCCGATTGAGAACGGCACGATCGTGGTCAAGGATGGCAAGATCGTCGCGGTCGGTGCCAATGTTGCCATTCCCGCTGATGCGGAGCGCCGGGCGGTTGATGGCCGCGTGATCATGCCCGGCATCGTCGACACCCATTCGCATATCGGTCAGGTCGCAGGCGCGGACGGCAGCGGGCCGATCCAGCCCGAAGTCCGCGCGATGGATTCGATCAACCCGTTCTCAACTTCCATCGACAAGGCGCGCGCGGGAGGGGTCACCACCGCCAACATCATGCCCGGATCGGGCCACCTGATGAGCGGGCAGACCTTCTACATGAAGCTCCGCAAGGGCCGTACCGTTGAGGACATCGCGTTCCAGATGAAGGGCGCAGCCGCGCTCGGCGGCATGAAGATGGCGAACGGGACGAACCCGATGGGCGGCAGCGGCTTCCCCGGCACCCGCGCCAAGTCCGCTTCGCTGGTGCGCGAGCAGCTGACCGAGGCCAAGGCCTATTGCGACGGCGACCGCAAGAAGCGCGATCTGGGCAAGGAAGCGCTGTGCGAGGTGCTCTCGGGCGAGCGGTTGGTGCATTTCCACACCCACCGCGCCGACGACATCATGACCGTGCTGCGGCTGCAAAACGAATTCGGCTTCAAAGTGCTGATCCAGCACGGGACGGAAACGTGGAAAGTCGCCGAGGAGCTGGCCAAGGCCGGGGTGCCGGTCTCGAACATCACCCTTGATGCGCCGGGCGGTAAGCTGGAGACGGTCGATCTCAGGATGGACAATGCCGCCATCCTCGAACGCGCAGGCGTGCTGGTGTCGATCCATTCGGACGACGCGATCGTGGATTCGCGCATGATGCTGCGCGAGGCGGCGCTGGCGGTGCGCGGGGGGATGAGCCGTGATGGTGCCTTGCGGGCGCTGACCATCAACGGGGCCAAGCAGATGCGGCTTGATGCCCGCGTCGGTTCGCTCGAAGTGGGCAAGGATGCTGATTTCCTCGTACTCGATGGCGATCCGCTCTCGACCTATACCCACGTCCTCGAAACCTGGGTGGAGGGCGACAAGCTGTTTGATCGCAGCCTGCCTGAAGATTTGTTGATGGCAACGGGAGGCTTTGGCGCGGGCAGCCCGATGGAAGCCTCGCACCACCACTGGGAAATCGCCGAAGCGGAAGGGCACAATTGATGCGTATCGCCGGATATTGCCTTGCCGCCGCCAGCGCACTCGCGCTTGGCGCAGCGGCGCACGCGCAGGACATCGCCATCAAGGGCGGCGAGGTCCACACGATGGCCGGCCCCGCCATCACGGACGGGGTGGTGGTGATTGACGACGGCAAGATCGTCGCCGTCGGCCCCGCCGCCAGCACGCCGATCCCTGACGGCTTCGTTGTGATCGAGGCCAAGGTCGTCACGCCCGGTCTGGTCGATGCGCGCACCGTGGTCGGGCTGGCGGGCTATCTCAATCAGGAGCATGATCAGGACCAGCTGGACGAAAGCGCCCCTGTGCAACCGCAGCTGCGGGCGATTGACGCCTATAATCCCGGCGAGGCGCTGGTGGCATGGCTGCGCGGCTTCGGGGTCACCACGATCCATACCGGCCACGGCCCCGGCGCACTGGTTTCGGGCCAGACGATGATCGCCAAGACGGTCGGCAACACGGCCGATGCTGCCGTGATCGTGCCCCGCGCGATGGTCGCCGCCAATCTCGGGCCGGGCGCGCTGGCCGAGGGCGGCAAGGCCCCGGGCACCCGTGCCAAACAGATCGCAATGCTGCGTCAGGCGCTGCTCGCCGCCAAGGAAGGCGAAGCGCCCAAGCCTGCGAAGAAGGGCGACGAAAAGTCCGGCCCCGACAAACCGCCCAGCCTTGAAGTGCAGGTGATGCGCGATGTGCTCGCCCGCAAGCTGCCGCTGCTGATCACCGCTCACCGCGCACAGGACATCATGAGCGCGCTGCGTCTGCGCGAGGAATTCGGCATCGATATCGTGCTCGACGGGGCGGCTGAGGCCTATCTGCTGACGTCCGAGATCAAGGCTGCCGGTGTCAAGGTCATCCTCCATCCGCCGATGGCGCGGCAATATGGCGAGTTCGAAAACGCCAGCTTCACCACCGGTGCAGTGCTGCGCGCGGCGGGCATCCCGTTCGCCTATCAATCGGGTTACGAAGGCTATGTTCCCAAGACCCGCGTGATCCTGTTCGAAGCCGGTGTCGCGGCGGCCAACGGGCTGGCGTGGAATGACGCGCTGGCGAGCATCACCATCGATGCGGCGCGGGTTATCGGGCTGGAAAGCCGGGTCGGCTCGCTCGAAGTCGGCAAGGACGGCGATGTCGCGCTGTTCGACGGCGATCCCTTCGAATACGCCTCGCACACGGTGGGCGTGGTTATCGACGGCAAGGTGGTCAGCACCGCCACGCAGTGACGGGCTGACGCGCCGCGATCAGGCCAGCGTGGCGGCTTCCTTGATGGCGCGGCGAATGCTCATGTAGGTGGCGCAGCGACACAGGTTGCCGCTCATCGCTTCGTCGATGGCCGCGTCATCGGGTGCGGGATTGTCCCGGAGCAGCGCAGTCGCGGCCATGATCTGCCCGGACTGGCAATAGCCGCACTGGGGCACGTCATTAGCCACCCACACCTGACGAATGGCATCGGCGGCAGCGCCTTCGACACCTTCGATCGTGGTAATCTCCGCCCCTTCGAGCGAATCATGCGGTGTCACGCAGGAGCGAGTCGGCGCGCCATCAACATGGACGGTGCAAGCGCCGCACTGGGCGACCCCGCAGCCGAATTTCGTGCCCGTCATGCCAAGATGATCGCGCAACACCCACAGCAAAGGCGTGCCCGGAGCCGCATCAACGCTTGCGGATTTCCCATTGATTTTGAGGGTAATGGCCATGGTCGGCTCCTGATCCTAGACGGTCTTTGTCGCGGGCAGCTTGAGCTTGTCGCCCTCAGCCCCGATCAACGGTAACGTGCGCAGCCGGTGGCCGGTCGCAGCGAAGATCGCATTGGCGAGCGCGGGGGCGGCGGGCGGTGTTGCCGGTTCCCCCACCCCGCCCGGCGGCGCGTCAGAAGCGATGATCTCCACCTTGAAGTCGCGCGGAGCCTCACCCATCCGCATCAATCGCCAGCTCGGGAAGTTGTCCTGCACGACCGCACCGTCCTTGGCCGTAATCGCGCCGTAGAGGGCGTTCGACAACCCGTAGATCGTCCCGCCTTCCATCTGCGCGCGCACATGGCGCGGGTTGATCACGGTCCCCGCATCGACCGCCAGCCACACGCCCGGAATGCGGAGCGTGCCATCCTTGCCAACCGCCACTTCGATCACGGTGGCGATGTAGGAAAGGAACGAGCGGTGCACCGCGATCCCCAAGCCGCGTCCGGCGGGCAGCTTGCGGCCCCAGTCAGCCATGGCGGCCGCCTTTTCCACCACGTTGCGCAGCCGCCCGGTGTCGATCGGATATTCCGCCAGTTCGGCACCGTAATTGCCGTAAGTCGCGCCCTCCGCTTCCGGGTCGATGGTGCGCGGCGGACCGATCAGCTCGAGCAGATAGTCCTTCTGGTCACGCCCCGCCGCCTGGGCGAGTTCAGCGGCAAAGCTCTGCACCGCAAAGGCGTGGTAGATATTCGCAACCGAGCGCAGCCAGCCGATCCGCATGTGACCTTTGGCATCGCCGGATTCGACCCGCAGATTGGGCGCGGCAAAGGGCACATCGGTCGCGCCCATGCTCATCTCGCCATCGCTCGGCTCGGCCACCGTGTTATCGAAGGTCGAGCTGATCGGCGGAAACACCGTGCGATGCAGCCACGCGGTGCATTTGCCGTCCTGATCGAGCCCGGCTTCGCAATACTGCGCACTGACCGAGTGATAGTAGCCGTGGCGGATGTCGTCCTCGCGCGTCCAGGTGACCTTGACCGGCTTGCCGACTTCGCGGGCGATCAATGCAGCCTCGATTACGAAATCGGGCTTGGACTTGCGCCCGAAAGCACCGCCCAACCAGGTCGGCGTGACCTTGATGTTCTCCTTGGGAATCCCCAGCGCCTCGGCGAGCGTGTCGCGCGTGTTCTGCGGGTCTTGCACGCAGGCCCAGCATTCGAGTCGGTCGCCATCCCACTCCGCCGTCGCGCTCGGCGGCTCCATCGGTGATTGATTGAGGTGCGGGGCATAGTATTCCGCCGTCACCCGCTTCGCTGCCGTAGCCAGCGCCGCGCCGACATCGCCGCGCGACCGGCGCACCTTGCCGCTGCGGCGCGCCGTCGCCTGCAACTGCTTGGCATAGGCTTCGGAATCGTAACCGGCATTAGGGCCGTCCTGCCACACGATTTCCAGCGCGCGCCGCCCCTCGATCGCGGCCCATGTGTCGCGGGCGACCACGGCGACTCCCCCCAATGGCTGGAACAGCGCGGGCGGCTTGGCATCGGGCAGACGCATGGTGCTGAGCACACCGGGGATCGCCAGCGCCTTGGTATCGTCAACGCTGCCGATCCGGCCGAACAGCTGCGGCGGGCGGGCGACCACGGCATAGACCATCCCCGGCCGCTTGACGTCGATCCCGAACGTGCTGTCGCCCTTGACGATGCGCGGCACGGTCAGCGAAGGGATTTCCTCGCGGATGTAGCGCCACTCCTTGGGGGTCTTGAGCTTGATATCGGCTTCGGCCGGAATGGCGAGCCGTCCGGCCAGTTCGGCCAGATTGCCATAGGACAGTGTCTCGTCGTTCTTGGTATTGCTGACCAGCCCGCCCTTGGCCGAGCACTGGTCCTGCGGCAGCTTCCAGTACAGCGCGGCGGCGGCGACCAGCATATGCCGCATCGCCGCGCCAGCAACGCGCAGCCGGTGGAAATTGAACCGGACCGAGCGCGAACCATCGGTGTTCTGGTCGCCGTAACGCTCATGCCCTTCGGCCTGAACGATGGCGACCGTGTCCCAGTCTGCCTCAAGTTCATCGGCGACGATCTGGGCCATCGCCGTCCAGGTCTGCTGCCCCATCTCCGAACGGTGGCAGGTGATCTTGACCGCCCCGTCTTTGTCAATCGCGATCCACAGCGAAGGGGTGGCATCCCCGCCCTTCACCCCGGTAAGCGGGCTGGCGCCGGGGTCCGGCAGCTTGAACGCATCAGCATCAATGACCGGCTCGACATAGCTGGAACAGCCCGCCAGCGTCACGCCTAGGACGAACAGCCCCGCCCCGCCCACAAACCCTCGGCGGCTGAGATTGACATAGGGGCTTGGACCATCGCCCGTCCCGTCCGCCTTAGGTGCAGGAATGATCCCGAGATCGCGCATCAGCATCGGCTTTTCCCCTTCAGCCGGATCGCCGGCTCGTGTCCGGCAGCGCAATCTTGGGCGAGGTCGAGCGATGTGGCAAGCCGCCTTGCGCTATGGGAGGCGTAGCAAGCGTAGTTGCCACAGGCAGCGCGGCGAAGGAGACGCGGTTCATTGCCATTCTGTCCTTGGAACGAGCGTGCTCAACCCACCAGTCGCTTCAGTTTGGCGAGCGCACTGGGGCCCGTTTCGTCATAAGCGATGATCGACTGGAGCTTGCCCGATGCGTCCATCAGGTACACGCTGGCGGTGTGGTCGATGGTGTAGTCGCCGCCCTTGGTGGGCACCTTCTGGTAAAAGGCGCGGTAGGCCTTCACGGCGCTGTCGACCTCTGCATCGGTGCCGGTCAGCCCGAGGATCGGGGTGCCGAACAGCGCCACATAGCGACCGATATCCTCCGGGCTGTCATAGCCGGGGTCGACCGAAACGAAAACGATCCGGAACTTGTCGCCGTCCGGCCCCAATTGCTTCCTCAGCTGCGCCATGCGCGATAGCGTGGTTGGGCACACGTCGGGGCAGCGGGTGAAGCCGAAGAAGATCGCAAACGGCTTGCCCTTCAGTGTCTGGTCGGTGACGCGCGACCTGTCCGGTGCGGTCAGCGCAAACGGCCCGCCGACGCTCGCCGAATAGACACTTTCACTCTCTGGCGGAGTCGCACGATTGGGGGCGAACATCGCCACCAGCCCGACCCCGATCACCAGCGCCACCAGCAGCCACAGCATCCACCGCAATGTCTTGAGACTATCACTGCGGGCCGGGGGCAAGGGTTCATCCTCGCGTTCGGGGAAGGGATCAGCCATGTGTGCCGTGCTCCCCTTCGCCATGCTCCATGCCGGGAGCCATCGCCCCGGCGGGCTTGACGTCAAGTTCGGTCACGACCGCGCCCGCGCCTTCGAAGGTCAGCGTCAGCGGCACAGTCTCGCCTGCCTTGAGCGGCTGCTTCAGATCCATGAGCATGATGTGGAAACTGCCCGGTTTGAGCGTCACTTCGCCGCCGGCGGGCACGTCCAGCCCGTCTTCCAGAGGGCGCATCCGCATCACCCCGCCGTCCATGCTCATGGTGTGGATCTCAACCCGACCGGCGACCGGCGTGCTGCCGCCAGTGATGCGGTCGGCCGCGGTGCCGGCGTTGGCGATGGTCATAAAGGCGCCGCCTGCGTTCTGGCCCACAGCGGTCTCACGCGACCACGGCTCGGATACCGCGATGATGCTGGCGGCGGTCTCAGTGGCGGCGGGGGCTTCGGCAGCGGGGTTGCAGGCGGTAAGGACAATCGTGCTCGCCAACAGGGCGGCGGCAAAGAAGGGGCGGGTCATGCTGAAATCTCCTCGGATGTTGAGTGATGACGTGCGCTATTCTGGCGCGGCGCGGCAAAAGCAGCGGGTTGAACCGCCGGTGGCTGCCATTTGGGGCAGTCCATTATTGCAAGCATGGGAATGATACTCCGACAGCCCGGCGCGTCTCTGGGCGAAGCGCGGCGGGCCTACCGATACACAGGGTTACAGTGTCAGGTGGTCGCCGGAGGGCCGCGCAGTTGCGGGCGCAGGAAGGGAATGTCGCGCAGCGGGAGCGCGGGTAGCGGAGCAATCCCGATCAGCAGGATAAAGGCCAACGCGGTAGCCAGCAGAACCGGGTCTGCCCCGCCAAGCGCGAAATGGCCGAGGCCGGAGAAGGCGCAAACCTGCCCCGCGTCCGCCATGTCCGAATGATCACCGCCTGCTGCTTGCTTGCCCGGAATGGCAATCTGAATCTGCTTGGGCGTGCCGCTGGCATCCGAGCAGATCGTCACCGTCAGGAACCGGTCGCCGTTGGCCGCCAGCATGAAACCCGAAGGCACCACGGCCTTTACCGCCAACGCCAATGCCAGCAGCACCAGCGTCAGCCGGGCATGGTCATGGAAAAGGGTGCGCAGGCGGTTCATGCCCGAACGCCCGTAACGGCCGAGGCGCGCAATGTCATTATGTCTTGGCCCGCAATGGTGGCGACGGCCGCCGCTGCGTCAATGCCGATGCAGACGCCGCAGCCGCGCCCCATGCGCCGCCAACAGCAGCGCCGCTCCGGTGACCGTCAGCGCCTGCTCACCCACCTCGCTGCCGATGAACAGCCCTCCGATCAGCGCGGCGAAGGCCGCCAGCGCCAGTCCAATCTGCCAGTGCCCCGGGTTTCCACGCAGCAAAACCGGGCCGCTCACCAGCAGCACCGGCAGAATCAGCGCGGCATGGAGCCACTCGTTCTCGCGCAGCCCCTCGGGCAAGGCGGCGAGCATCACCACCGGCACGCTCGCCAGCACCCACGGCAGCGCGATGCAATGCACGAGGCATAACACCGACAAGCCCATGCCAAAGCGGTGCCACGGTGCCTCACTGCGCATCTGTGGTGGTGAACTTTCCATGCCTTATCCCATATTAAGTTATGTTACAACATCACTTAATATGGGATAAGGCCATTACAAGCCGCAGCCCACAGGATTTCCGCATGACCGCTTCCGCATCCGCTCAGTTCAACACTGACCCCCGCCTGCCCGTCACAGTGCTCTCCGACTTCCTCGGCGCAGGCAAGACGACGTTGCTCAATCACATCTTGGCCAATCACGCTTGAACTGGCGGAAAGAAGGCAGGGCAAGACGCCTTCGCCGACCCTAGCTTCGCTGCCCGCTATGGGGATGCGCCTGAGTGCTTCGTTCCCGGCCATCAGGACATCCTGCGCCTGATGGAGCAAGCTCGACAATGGCGGGCACATCACACAATGTCCGCCGCATGACGTCTTCGCTCACGCATCAGCCTCCAACATGGCCGCTTCTGGCATGGCTTACAGCGGGCTTAGCGGGGGTCGCCGCACCTGCGCTCGCCATGCTACTGTTGCGCAATACGCCCGCCACTGCGCCGATCGCTCAGGTCGCCGGACCGATCCTCGCGGTCGGCCTGATGGGAGCCGGCATGATCTCAGCCGCCATCGCCGGGAGGCTCTGGATCGGTATCGCGCTGGCTCTGCTGACGGAGGCTGGCCTCGTCTTGCTCGCCTTCGCGCTGGGAATGCCACCCTTGGCGCACCCCGTGGCAACCGGACTGGCCGTCATCATCGCCAGCACCAGCTTCGCCGCCCGCGGCACCCTGTTTGCCCGCAGCGCAGCCAACAAGGGCTGGTGGATCGCCGTTGCCGTGGTTGCGGGCGAGGCCGCGGTCGTCGCAACCGCCGCAGCGATGCCGGACGCCCTGCCCGGTTGGCTGCTCGCCTTGCTGCCCGCACAATGGGCCAGCATGGCAATCCAATCAGCGCTCACCGGCCCCGGCACACCGGCAGCAATCGCGGCCCTGTTCGCCCTCGGCGGGACGGGAGCAGCGACGTTGCTGGTCGCCCACTTGTGGCCAAAGCGCTGGCCTTACCTGATCATGTTTACGACCTGGCTCGGCTTCTCGGCGCTGGTTTGGCACCAGATCGGGTCGTGATCGCACCAATCGTTTCATCGACAAAATCGGCACCGATTGTTACGCAGGCGTCAGCGGCAGAACCTGAAATGTCGCAATGACAGCGCAGAAGCGCACGTCGCCATCATCCGACATGGCGCTTTGCTGCCCTCTGGGCTTCCTCGATTTGCGCTGCGAGGCCTTGTTCAAGTGACAATGGCTTAACCAAAACCGCATCAAAGCCAGCGGCGAAGAACCGCAGATGGTCCTCAATCAAAGCGTTTGCGGTCAGCGCAACGATGGTCAGCTTACTCCTGTCGTTTGCCAACTTGCAGATCCGGCGGACAGTTAGAAGCCCGCCTTCACGGTCTCCATCAATCCCTATATCGAGCAACACCAGATCATAGGAACCAGCGGCAAGGGCCTGAAGCGCGATTGCCGTATTGCTGACAGCCGTCACATCGTGGCCAAAGCTCGCCAGCAGGCTCTGCGTAACCGATGACGCGATCGCGTCGTCTTCAACCAGAAGTATTTGGCGCGGCGGATCAAAGGCTGCGGCGGGCTTGGTGAGCGGAACGTCGCAAACCGCAAGCGCAAGCTCGACCCGAAAAAGGCTACCTCCTGATGCCGGGGATTGATAGCCAATGCTGCCTCCCATCAAAGCTGTGAGCTGCCGACAAATGTGCAGCCCCAGCCCAAGGCCAGCAGAGCTTCTTCCTGGATCGGGGCCGAGAACAAAGGCTTCAAACAGTTGCGGTATTCGCTCAGGCGCGATGCCGGGCCCGGTGTCCTGCACTTCGATAACTAACGGACACGCGGCATTCGTATGCCATCCAGCTGTCACTTTGACCGAGCCTGCTGGTGTATAATTGACCGCATTGGTCACCAGATTGCCGACAACTTGCTCGAACCGCGCACGATCACCGACGATCAGATCGGGCAGAGCTTCAAGCCCAATCACCTCGAGAGCAAGTCCTTTGCCGCGTGCGTCTTCGCTCGCGAAACTGATGATATCGGCAATCGACTGCGCTGGATTGAACGGTTCTGCAACAAGCACGATCCGGCCGGAGTCGATCCGGGCAACGTCAAGAATATCGGTGACGAGTGTGTTGAGAACCTGCCCGGCGCGTAAACCAAGTGCGGCGAGATTGCCCTGCTCCGGAGAAGCGGCCTCACGGCGAAACTGTTGCAGCACCCCCATCATGCCCGCGAGCGGCGTGCGAACGTCATGACTGATCATAGTCAGGAGACGAACGCGCTCGGCTGCCGCATTTTCGGCCGCGCTGCGCGCCACACGCTCCGCGCGCACCGTGCGGCGCAGATCTGCTAGCGCGGCGGCCAACAGCATTCCTGCGATGGCCTCAGCGAAGAGATAGGAATGGAGCAGGGCAAAGCTGTCATAGAAATTATCACGCTTGAACGGCCCCGCATCGAGCAGGGTAACGGTAACGCCGCCAATCGCCATCAGCAGCGTAATCGCCGCCGGCCCAGCCAAACCAAAGCGCGCCCCAGCCCACAGGCTCAGGAGCAAGGTGAACAGCTTGCACAGCTCAACAGCCCAGATCGGATTATCGATCAGCAGCAGTCCGGCAATGATCCCGAGCCCCGCCATGCCAAAAGCTGCCCCATCGAAGACATCCTTCAGCACAGGCGCTTTACGCAGGTAGCGATCCCATAGCAGGATGGGCGTGCCGATAATCAGCACGCCCATCGCATCGCCCATCCACCACACCAGCCATGCGGATGTCGTCGTGTTGGGATCTGTCTGACTTGCAGCAACAGCGAGCGTGCCGATCGTCGCTGAAATGGTGGTCGTGCCCAGGGCAGCCACAAGAATGAACATCAGGACGCGCCAAAGCTCTCCGAGCGTCTCGCCTCGCTTGCGGATCTGTTCGCGCAGAACCATCGTCGCAACCAGCGCAGGCAGGCTGTTGCCAAGCGCCACCAGAGCCGCAAATTGCAATTGGTCCATCAGCAGGGCGTTGACCGCGAAGGCCCCAGCAATCACACCCCAAATCATCCGGTGGCCGCCCAGCCACAAGGCCGCAAAGGCGATGCCGGATGGGGGCCAGAACAGGGTGACGACATCGCCGACGAATGCCAGTTGCAGGCCCGCCTTCCCCGTGAGGAAATAGGCGAGCGCCACCACGCAGTTAAGCGTTAGGGTTTCGGAGGTTCGCGCGCTGCGCTCGGATTCCAACTCGACCCAAAGAAATGGCTTTGGTGAGGCCGTCCGCATCATCTAGGCGATGCGCCATGCAGGACGTCGATCAACAACGGATTGCCCAATTGCTCACCTTGCTGGGTGAGGAGCGCTTGTTGGCGCTTGGTGAACAGTTCGCCGCTGCCCTTCGCGATCTGCCCACGCAGCCGCCTGCCCACATCGGCGAAATCCTGCATCGGTTGAAGGGGAGTGCCGCGAGCCTCGGATTTCCTGGCATTGCTGGGCACCTGGCTGCTGCTGAAATCGGCGATTACCAATTGCCGCAATTGGCCGGGCACGCCGATGGTATCGCTCCCTGCCTTCTGGCCGCCATTCATGAGGCGTCCCGCCAGCGGTAGCCCTGCCCCGGCACTGTGAGGATGCTGTCTCCAAGGCTCGTCTGCCTGAGTTTGTTGCGGATCCTGCTGACCAGCACATCCACGCTGCGTTCGCTGGCTGTCCTGTCGGCAGACCCGCTGACTTCGAGAAGGTAATCGCGCGACAGCGCCGCACCTTCGGCTTGCACAAGCGCCGCAACGATATCGAATTCGGCCCGGGTCAACCGCACCAGTCTGCCCGCTGGATCGGCCAGTTCTCGCCTGACCAGATCGAGCGTCCAGCCACTGATATCGCGTGTCGTATTGTGCGGCATCGCCCGCCGGAACCGCCGCAAAACCGCACCGACACGTGCAAGCAGTTCGCCAAGGTCCACCGGCTTGACCAGATAGTCGTCGGCCATGTTGAGGCCGCGGATACGATCCTCCAGGCCTCCCAAGCTGGTGAGAAAGATGACCGCAGGATCACCCAGCTTTTGCAAGTCTCGCGCTACCATATGACCAAGCCCGTCGGGCAGGCGAATATCGATGAGCACAAGATCGGCCGATTGCGAGGCAAAACTCTCGCGCGCAGCATCGCCGGTCTCGACCTGCCGGACAGAAAAGCCTGATTGGGTGAGCGATGCCGTCAGGATAGCGCTAACGATCGGGTCGTCCTCCACGATCAGAATGGAGGGCGCGCCAAACTGGCCGCGTGTGTGTTGCATTGTTGGTTACCTGTCGGAGGGAGAGAGGTAGACGACTTTGTTTTCATTGATAAATCAGGACAGCGCCAGTCTTTTTTTCACCTTGTCTTCGTGATGGCAGGCATCTGCGTGCTTATCGAATGCAAGCAATGCGAGCGCGTGTTGCGGCAACACCATAGCGTGAAGAGCATAGGGCAATTGGAGCCGTAAGATCTCGGGATCGACCCAGCGCCCTTGCGTGCGGAAGCCGGCCTTGGCGATCCCGATTGCGACAGCGCGGCCGCCTTCATTGGTGACGCGGTGTTCAAGATAGGTCCAGCGGTTGTCCCACCCCAGTAACCGCGTTTCGACGATGGCTCGCTCCCACAGACACAATTCGCGCCGGTAGTTCATTGCGACCGAGCCCAGGATCGGCTTCCACCTGTTGCGCCGGACCACACTCAAAATGCCGGTGCGGATCAGCCATTCGGCACGGTTTACGTCCATCCACTGAAGGTAGCGCCCATTGTTGAGGTGCCGGTTGATGTCGATGTCGTGGGGGAGCACCCGGAACTGGCTGGCGACCGGCTCGGTGGCACAGATGACCGGCTGCCCGGTTGCCCGCACCAGCATCGGCACCATGCGGCCGTAAAGTTTGATCATGGCTAGAACCCCGCTGTGAGTTGCAGCCAACCGGCCGAAAGCGAGCGAACGCGCCCAAACGCACTCAGATCGGGGCCAGCAAAAAGATCAGCGCCGACCGTCAGCCGTAGTCCATCGCGAATGCTGAAATTGACGCGTGGGCGGATCGCCGTGTCACCGGATTCGACGTAGTGTATGATTGCGACTTCGGCCTCGGCGGTGTCCCGTGCAAACCGCCGCGCCAGTCTGGCAGTGATGCCGTTCTGGACCGGATCGAGCTGGTTATTCACCGCGGCAGATAAGCTGGCGACGCCGCGCTCGATCGGGTTTGCGATAGCGCGCGGGTCATCATGATCGAAGATGACCCGCAGGCTATACTGAAGGTTGACGTTCCAGCCGCCGCCAAAGCTCACGTCGCCGCCGCCGACGACCCACAGGTTGTCGTTTTTGGCGAACGGTGAGGCGACGCCGCGCACATCGGTATAGGCCGCTTCGATCCGCCAACCGACACGTCCAGCGATCCCCGCGGCATCAGCCCCGAACACGTTGATGTCGGGATAGGTCTGCTGGATCGAAGCCAGATTGCCCGGCACAGCGGATCGCAAGGTAAAATCGCGGTTGCGATCAATCCCGCGAAACCAGGACAGCGACCAATCGAAGGCACCCCCGCTTGAATCGAGCTTGAAGGCAAACTGGTCCGATGCTTCGCGGCGCTCGTCTGGCAGGATCGCAATACCCGGTCGTTCGCGTTCCAGAGGAAAGACAATCGGCCGGAATTCGGGCAGCCACAGCGCGTCCAGCGTGACGTTGCCCTTCCCCCCGCGCAGCTGCACCATCGCTGGCCCTTTGCGCTGATCATCGTCGCTGGCGACCAGCAGTGTATAGTCGCGCCCGGAAATGTTGTCGGTCGGATTGAGCCGGTCGGCACGGCCCCAGACCACGATCTGGCGACCCGCGCGCAATTCGAACGCGCCCAGGGACAGGCGAGCCCAAGCGTCAACAAGATCGGCTTCGACCTTCCCGGTACCGTCGGCTTGCACATACCCTTCCGCAAAGGCATCAAACGCGCCTGCGCGCGGCGCGGCGCGGGCGCGAATTCCGGCGACCGGGACCCATGTCTGACCGCTGAGATCACGGTCCCGAGTCCAGCCGCCCACGCGGGCAGACACCTCGAAGGCAAGTCTTTCAGCGAAATTTGGCGCGGTTTCGGGTGGAATTCCCAGCGCGTCCTCGGCGTCAGCGTTCAATTCGAGCTCGTCTTCACCGAAGATCCCATCCTGAACCTCGGGATCAACCTGGTCCTCGCTTGCTGGCGCCAAAGCATCTGTCGAGAACTCTTCATCGCTTCCGGTCGAAGGCGGAGCCGATGCAATCATTCCCGCGGCTGCCACCATCAGAGCTAATCCCATCAGCGCGCGCGTTCGAGGCTGCGGGGCTCGAATTCGCTGGCGGCGACTGGCTGATCCGTCCGAAAGCTGGAATATTCGATCCGGGTGGAATGACCGGTCCTGACGTTGCGCATCGTCTGCTGCATTGCCTGATAGCGGCCATTGGCCTTGTCGACGAGGCGAATACTCTCGGCAGTGTAGGTCTTGATCAGCGTCCCTTTGGCGTCATGGTAATGGGCCTTGACCATCACGTTGTCGGAGGCGCGCAGCCAGCTCACTCTTTTGCCGTAACCTGTTGCGGCGGTGATCGCGGCGCTTTTGGGGGTCGACTCGATTACCCGCGTTGCCACGCCGCCGACGGTTTCCGTTCGCACAAGCTTGTGGTTCCAGTCAGCGACTGCGTGACCAAGCACGTCGCCATAGCTGAAATCGGTCCCGACAAAAGCATCCTTGAGGCTTGAAGGCGGGAGCCGCCGGACCTTCTTCAAGGCCGGCAGATAAACCCAGATATCATCGGCTCCGGCATTTTCGATCGTCAGCACCGCCGTGCCCGCAACATCGGCCGGGCTGTTGAAGCGGACAACGCGGCGGTTATTCTCCCCGTCGGCCTTAAGCGCGCCGATAGAACGGGTTTCACGCACACGGCTCTGTCCAGCCTTATTGGTCAGCACGAAGCGGCCCTCTGCGACTGAACGTACCGGCTTGGTGGCCTTGAGGCTCGCAGCCATCAGTTTGGCCGCGTCGGCGTCCTGCGCGACCGCCGAGCCGGGCGCCCATGCAACGCCTAGAGTAAGCGCAAGCGCAGCGGCAGTCGCGGCTACAGCGTGGCGCAGTTCGAGCGATTTTTCGCCGCCGAAGATCACCTTGGGCCGAACCGTAAGCAAGGCCGCCATGAACAAAGTCAGCGTCGAGAGCGCCGCCACCACCATCGACACCACGGTCAGCAGCCCCAGCCAGATATGAATGTTGAAGCCCGCCGAGGCCATCAGCACAGCGTACCCCACACCGACGGCGCTAGCGACGAACATCACGGCCTTGCCCGCACTGGCAAAGGTAGCGCGGATGGCGTCGGCCTCCCCCGCGCCGCTGCGCAGTTCCTCACGCAGCCTCCATGTCATGTAGATGGCGTAGTCCGCCCCGATCCCGATCGCGAGCGCCGAGACAGTAGCCGTCGCGATCTGCAACGGCACGCCGGCAAAGCCCATGACGCCGAACACGGCCAGCGTCGTGAAGATGAGAGGCAGCAGGATCAGCCCCGGAAGGCTCAAAGAACGGAACAACAGGGCAGAAACCACAAACACCATGACGTAGATTTGCAGGACGTTCTTGATCTTGCCGTTCACCATCACGTCGTTCATCGCGGTCGGGGTGGTTATCGAACCGCCAAGCCGCACGTTCACGGTGTTAGGGAAGTTGGCGGCGATTACCGGCCGGATGCGTTCGTCGAGATCGGCGACAAAGGCCGAGCTGTCGGTCTTCACAAAGGCCTGGATGATGGCGTTGCGATAGCCGTAATCCACCAGCCCGTCGAAGTCGCCCGGCTCACCCGACATCGAGTAAAGCAGCAGGTACTGCGATATAAGGTCACCGTCCTGCGGCAGGGTCGCGGGGCCAGTTCCGCCGGTCATCCCCCGGTTGATCTGTTTGAGCATATCGACAAGGCTCAGAGTGTGGCCGACGCCCGGTTGGGCCGCCAACCACTCCTGCGTCTTGGCAATGCCCGCCAGCACCGCCGGATCCTTGATCGCATCGTCGTTTGCCCCCTCCACGAGGACGTAGAACGTATTCGTCCCGGCGAGGCGATCATTGAGCAAGCGGTCATCCGCGCGCGCAGGAAGATCTTCGGAGAAAAAGCTGCGGAGGGAGTTGTCGATGCGCACCTGGCTTGCGCCCACGACCATAGTCACCGCAAACAGCGCCGCGCCCATAAACACGCGTTGGCGGTGCTTGCGATCAATGACCTGCTCCGCCAGCAGGCTGGCAAAGCGATCCCACATCGTGAGAGCTTTCTCAGCCTTGGCCTCGCGCGCCGCTGGAGGTGGCAGCATCGCCCGCAGTGCCGGGGTGAAGGTCATCTCGACCACGATGATCGACAGGATGCCGAGACAGCAGAATACGCCGAAGGTGCGGATCGCCTGAATATCGAACACCACCAGCGAGAGAAACGACAGTGCTGCGATCACGCAAGCTGCCATCAGCACCGGCCCCACGCGGACCACCGATGCGACGACCGCCGCCCGGCTCGCCTCGCGCGGCGTCAGTGCGCTCAGCCGGTCAAATTCCTCGTAGTAGCGCTTGAGCATCTGGACCGAATGGCCCGCTGCAACAGCCAAGATCAGGATCGGGGTTACGTTGTTGAAGGGATCGAGATGGACGCCCGCAAGGGTCATGATCCCAAGCGACCAGACCAAAGCCAGAACTGCTGTGACAAGCGGGAGCACAAGGCCTTGAACCGTCCGGAACGCTTCAAGGTGCACCAGCCCGATCAGCAGCACGGCAATTGGCAGCAGCCACGCCATGCGTTTGGAGAAGGTTTCGAGATTGGCGAGGAACACAGGCTGACCCGCAACCGCAATCGTTACATCCGCGCCGCGCGACGGATCGATCGCCGCATCCACCTGCTCCATGACGTGGCCAAAGCCGCGCGGGTCCTTTTCGAACTCGACAAAAATCGCCGCCGTGCGCTCGTCACTGCCGACCAATACATCCTTGTAGGCGGGGTTGGCGGCCAGCCGCGCACGGATGGCTTGCGCTTCCCCGACATCGGCGGGAACATGGTCGAGCAGACGAGAAACCAGCAATCCGTCAGCGTCTCCGGCAATGTCCTTTGCGCGGGGCGCAGCGAGGCTTTGCAGGTTGGCGCGCGTGACCCCAGGCGTCTCAGCCAAACGGTCGGTGATGGCGAGCACCTTTTCGAGCACCTCGGGCTTCCAAACATCGCCGGTCTTGGGTGTCACCCCAATGACAACGGTGTAGCGATTGCCGAACACCTCCTGAACGCGCTCGGTCACTTCGACAAACGGGTGATCGCGCGGAAGCAATTCGTCAGCGTCGACGATCACTGTCAGGTTGCGCAGCTGTGCAGCAAAGAACACCGTCAACAAAAGCGAAAACAGCAATACGATCCGGCGATGATTGACGACAAACTGTCCGAATTTTTTCACATGGCCCCCGCTTGGCTGCGCTCACGAAATCTTGTCTGCGCGTAACGCTTGCGCTCAATTTCGACCCGACAAGTCGATTGGCGCTGCGGTGTCCGCTACTCTATGGGGCAGGGCAAGCGTCCCATTCGGCGATGTTAACAGCCATTAAAATTGCGGCGACCGAGGGTTAAGGCACGGAATTTCTGCATCTCTGTCGCCACCAACCCCGGCGTCACGGCCCATGTGATCTGGTGCGGATGTAAGGGGGGCTAGGGGCGGCCTTAGATGTCTCGGATGACGTCAATGGCATTCCGCAGGTGCTGTCAGTCTAATCGCAACTCATCTCCGATCGGCGGAGTCCGCCCTTTCCCGATGTCTCAGGCCATGAGGTTCTGCCATTCAGCCAGTGCGGCTGAGCGGGCGGCCTTGTAGGTCTGGCGGTCTGTGAGGTGGCGATAGAGGTTGAAGTGATCGTCTCTGGTGAACCGTGCCGCTTCAGCGTCTTCTTCATGAAGGTGAGAGCAGCCTGCTTATCTCTTGTCTTGGTGACGTAGCTTACCAGCACCTCGCCCTCTTGGTCGACGGCTCGCCATAGGTAACGCATCTCGCCGTTGATCTTCACACACACTTCGTCAAGGTGCCACTTCCACTGCCGGAAGCCCTCAATCCGGCTGACCCGCTGGCGCCATACATCGGCAGCAAACAGCGGCCCAAACCTGTTCCACCAGTGCCGCACTGTCTCGTGACAGATGTCGATCCCCCGTTCTGCCAGCAGGTCCTCGACGTTTTGCAGACTCAACGGGAAGCGGACATCCATCATTACGACTAGGGGGGTGATCTCGGGCGACGAGTTGAAGTAACGGAACGGGCTGGCAGGCTTACGTTGGTCTGGGCATCGCCCTATCCTAGCTTATCGCATCCATTCCGCCATCATGGTGCATTGGCTCTGACAGAGCCGGATCTTTTAAAGCTGCGTTTCAAAGATGTGCGAACCTCGACGATTGAGCGTCGGGCTACTCTGCGGATGCTGCTTGCTCAAACAGCTCACGCCGAAATCGGCCGGGCGTGACCCCCGTCGCCCACCGGAACGTATCGGTAAAATGGGCTTGGTTAGCAAATCCAAGATCGACAGCGATGTGGCAAAGCTTCACATCGCTCCCCGTAAGCATGGCTTTGGCGCGTTCAATGCGGAGCTTAATGAGCCACTTATGGGGCGGCAAGCCGAATGACATCTGAAAGCGCCTGCGAAAGGTGCGGACCGGCATTGAGGCTGCTTGCGCCAGATCGCTCACGTCGGCGTTCTCCTGCTCTGCCGCAGCGCGAACCCGCGCCAATTCCAGAGGGCCGAGACCGCCACGTCTTTTACCGTGTTTCCCAAACTCTGGAGGTCCTGCCAAATATGCAACCAACTGTTCGGCTATCAGATCCATCCTGACGTCTGTGATGGCGCCTGGAGGCTCTGGGAGGGACCACATCCGCTGACAAAGGGCTCGAGCGATCGGCCGTTCGGTGTAGGCGTCATGCAAACGCCCAAGCTCTCGGCGCAGCAACAGATCAGGCTCAAGCCGTGTGGCCAAATCGTCGAATGGCAACGCGACGATTAGAAGAGAACTTGGGCCATAAACTTCAAACCGGCCCGTCAAATTGAGCGTTGTGACTCCCAAAGTGCCAGTGTGACGGGTGGCGGCCATATTCCTCTTCGTACCATCCCACCCCCACAATGCGGAGCCTTTCGACCTCGATACCAACCCAATCACAAGATCCGAGGTTGGCGGATCGATAACTTCATGTGAGGCGCTGTCGGGACGCGTCATTCGGGTGTGCATTGTGCCCCACCGAGCCTCCTATGTGACTGCGCAGCCAACGTGCTATTCTGGAAATTCGCATCATATGTAGACACTCGTAATCCTCCAAAATTGGCCGAAATATGAAAGATTGGATCAATGAGGAATGATATGGCTCGTTTGTGACGATGATGAGAAAGTGCATGGCGCTACCTTGATTTTTTGCCTTCGAATGCAAGCGGATCGATTTTTGCCGTGATTGGTAGCGACGCGGCGCTCAGCGGCAGCAATCAGGTGATTGTTCGGCCGCAAAGCAGTGGAGCCTCGAATGAGCAATCAACTTATCGAAGACGTTGCCAGCAGCGATGTTGAGGCAACCTCAACTTCTCCAGATTTTCAGACAATCCGCTTGGATCGCCACGCAAATGGGGTGCTGCTTGTGACGCTGCACGATGGAGATGGCGGCCCCTTCAAGATCACCGATGTCAGCCATCGCGAGCTTGGTGAAGCCTTTGCAGCGATCGGAGCCGACCGTGCCAATAAAGTCGTCATTCTTACCGGCGCGGCAAATGCCTTCATCGATGGCGCGGCATTTTCTGATCCTGCTGCGCTGACCACGCCGGGCGGCGTTCGCCGCCTTGCGCAAGAGGGAACAAGGCTCATCCGCAATTTCCTTGATATCGAAGTGCCCGTGATTGCAGCGGTCATCGGTGTCGCAAATGTCCACGCTGATCTTGCGTTCGCATCAGACATCGTGATCGCGTCGCACAATGCCGTGTTTCAGGACGTAGCACATATTGCCGGCGGCCTACCTCCGAGCGACGGGGCCCATGTCATCTGGCTCGAAGCGCTCGGTCATCTTGCAGGCAAGCGCTATCTGGTGACTGCCGAGCCGCTTGCTGCATCCGAAGCCATTCGGCTCGGCGGCGTCAACGAAGTCCTTGCGTCCGATGCGGTACTGCCGCGTGCCATTGAATTGGCCGACCAGCTTGCGGCCTTGCCTGAACTGACGCGTCGCTATTCGAGGGTCCTGCTGACGCAGCGACTGAAGGCACGCCTGCAAGAGGATTTGGGCTGGGGCTTCGCGCTTGAATCCGTCGCGGCGCTGGCCATCGGTGCGGAGCGGTGAGCGCAGAGCTGGCCGTACGGGCGCTTTACGATCATGTGGCAGCGGGCGACTTCGACAGCGTTACGCAGCTCCTCGACGAGGATGTTGTTTTTCTTCAGGCAGACTCGTTGCCGTTTGGCGGTGAATGGCGTGGCACGTCCGGCTTCGCCGAAATGGCGGCACGCATCAATTCCGCATGGCCGGGATTTGCCGCAGCCCCGCGCGCATTTTTCTCCAACGGCGATACGCAAGTCGCAGCGCTGACGAAGCTCATCGGTGACGGGATCGACATGGACATGATGGAGCTTTGGACCGTCGTCGCAAATCGCATCACCCGCTGCCAGCCCTTCTATTTTGACACCGCCGCAGCGGTGCAATCAGCCAAGGAGTATCGCTCATGACCCAACTTGCCGACTACCAGAGCAAATATGCCTTCGCGGCAATCGAACGCAGCGGTTCAGGGGTGCTGACCGTCGCCATGAACACCAACGGCGGATCATGGGTGTTCTCCAACGATGCCCATGCCCGGCTAGGCTTCATGTTCGAAGACATCGCGGCCGATCCGGACACCAAGGTTGTGCTTTTTACCGGAGCTGGTGATGCGTTCTGCAACAGCGCCATCATGGAAGAGGTCGGTCTCATCTTCGGTTCGATGAACCCGAAGCAGGTCGATGATTGGTATTGGGATGGCAAACGGTTCCTCACCAAAATGCTCGATATCGAAGTACCGGTGATCTTTGCCGTAAACGGACCTGCGCTCATTCACGGCGAAATTTTCATGGGAGCGGAACTCGTCATTGCGTCTACGAATGCCACGTTCCAGGATGCGACGCATATCCCGACCGGCAATGTCCCAGGCGGCGATACCCAGGTCATCTGGGAAGAGCTGCTGCGCCTCAACCGGCACCGTTACTTCCAGTTTGCAGGCCAGCTGTTGACCGCCCGAGAGGCGCTGGCAGCCGGCGCTGTCAGCATGGTGGTCGAACCCGAAGAATTGATGCCAATCGCGCAGGCCCATGCCGAACGGCTTGCTGCGCTCCCCATCGATACGCTGCGCGCGGCAAGGTTGGCGCTCAATGCCAGATTGCGGCGACTTGTGCTGGCCGAGGCAGGCCCCGGAATGGGGTATCTCGGCGTGACCCTGCTCGACAACTACGGCAAGCTCGCCACGCCAAGGCCCGCGCGCGAAGAGCCGGGCGATGACGCGCTGTTTGACACTTACAAGGACCGCTTCCCCAGCATGAAGATGGAGCGCCGGGGCGGTGTGTTGCAGGTCACCTTCCACAGCGACGGCGGGCCCTTTGTCATAACCGATGCCGCGCACCGCGATCTCGGTCCAGCCTTTGCCGCCATCTCGTCTGATCGCGCAAACAAGGTTCTGATCCTCACCGGGACCGGGGATGTGTTCTGCACGGCGGCACAATCTGACGATCTGACAACTTTTACCTCAGTCAGAGGACTAGACCGGCTTTTCACAGAGGCAGTTGATCGCGACATGGCACTGATCAATCTGCCCATTCCCGTTATTGCAGCGGTCAACGGACCAGCGCATGTTCATGCCGATCTGGCCATCGCAGCTGACATCGTACTGGCGAGCGAAACCACGACCTTCAAGGATTTCCATCTACCCTACATTGCGACGGGCGGCGTTGCCCAGGTGCTCTGGCAAGACATTCTGGGAACGGTTGCAGGCAATTACTTCCTCCTGACTGGTCAAGTGATGGACGCAATGACAGCCCTGCATCACGGCGTGATAGCTGAGGTGCTGGCACCGGAAGCAGTCCTCGTTCGTGCATGGGAACATGCCGAGCGTCTGGCAGAACTCCCTGAGCTGGTCTTGCGTTACACCAGAGCGGCGCTGACCCAGCGGATCAAGCGGAGGATGCTGAGTGAGGCCCCTCAAGGTTATGCATTCATCAGTCTCGCCGCGCTCGAAAACGCAGTGGCCTGAGACCGTCGGAAATGGAACGCGACTAAAGGGCGGTCTGCATTCTAAAGGCAGGTGGCGAGGATGCAAATCCTGGCATTCGGCAAAGTATCCGGTTGCTGGATATCGAGTTCCGGGTGAGGAGTGGCGGAAACCCCTCATTCGGTGCTGTCAGCCTAATTGCAACTCGTCTCCGATTGGCGGAGTTCGCCCTTATCCGCTGTCAGCTCAGGCCATGAGGTTTTGCCACTCAGCCAGTTTGCTGAGCGGGCGGACTTGTAGGTCTGGCGGTATGTGAAATGGCGGTCGAGGTTGAAGTGGTTGTGGACGATGGCGTGAGCCGCGGCGAACTTTTGTAAGCTCTTCATCTGTAGGAACCGCAGCGTCGCCCTCTCTCGCCATCGAAAGGGCAGGTGGCTGTTCTCCACCCGGTTGTTGGCCCAGCGCGTCCCACCTCCTGCTTGCCGGTGTTGCCCAAGGTGGTCATTGCTGCCTTGTACGAGCGTAGGCCCGTCGGTGGTGATCGTTTCAGGCGAACCGTGGCGGTTCAGCGCCTTCTTCATGAAGGTGAGCGCTGCGTGCTTATCGCGGGTCTTGGTGAGGTAGCTTTCAAGAACCTCGCCCTCTTGGTCGACCGCGCGCCACAGGTAATGCATCTCTCCTTTGATCTTCACATAGACCTCATCGAGGCGCCACTTCCACTGCCGGAAGCCCTCCATCCGGCTGACCCGCTGGCGCCGCACGTCGGCAGCGAACATCGGGCCAAACCTGTTCCACCAGTGCAGCACTGTCTCGTGGCAGATGTCGATCCCGCGTTCTGCCAGCAGGTCCTCCACGTTCCGCAGGCTCAGCGGGAACCGCACTTACATCATCACCACCAGCCGGATGATCTCCGAAGATGAGTTGAAATACCGGAACGGGCTGGCTGGCTTCTTAGGCCGTGGCATCGCACTGCCCTGCCCTCAATTCATTACCGGCCGGTGCGTTTGCTCGGGCAGAGCCTTCATGATTGCTGCGCAAGCAAGCTGGCATGAGCAAGCGATTTCGCTGGCACAATGCGCAACTGGCTGCATCGCTATCTGCCAAACAGGTCAGAACATCGCGATCAAGTAACTGATTGCCGATGCCGTCGCGTGCAACCAAACTCATACAAAGCGCAATCCATCGCCTTCTCGCTCAATCGTGAACCGGTTGACTATAAAGGGACGGTAGGCGCGGCTGCGGATGGTGTCGACCGCGATGAAGGTCGCCTCGGCGGCGCTGCGCCCAAGATCGAGCCGGACGTAACCCTGGTGCATATTGTCGGTCCACATCACTTCGGGGACGTGATCGACGAAGGCCTTGTCGAGCGCCCGTGACAGGTCCTCGCCGAACCCGCTTTCAAGGAAATCTCCGGGCGAGGTGATGCCGGCCGTGCCCAGTTCAAGGCCCGCCGGGCGGCCTTGCGCATCCTTGAGACTGTTGGCCCAAAAGCTGTGACTGTCGCCGGTCAGGAAGATAAGGTCGCCCGCGCCGGCCTTGTGCGACAGCTCATACAGGCGCTCTCGCGCCCAAGCATAGCCGTCCCAGGTATCGGGATAGAACGGCAGGCCGGCCCGCCCCTTGGCCGCCAAGGTCTTGGCATTGTCGCGCGCATTGGCGGTATAGGGCGCGCCGGGTGCATCGGGATCGGGCAGGATGCCGAGCCCCACCAGATCGGGAACATCGGTGCGCGCGATCGGGATAGCATTGCCGATCAGTCGCCACGGCTGTTTGCCCGCCACGGATTGTTCGAGCGCGCGCGCCAGATCCGCCTCGCACTCCGGCGAAATCATGTGCCGACCGGGTGCCCCGAGTACCTCGCGGCGGAACCGCGCCACGGCGTCAGTGTCCGAGATCCCTTCACCAAGCTGTTCGTAATCGATCTGCTCGGCCCGCGCGGTGTGGCGGGTTTCCAGCGTCACCAGCGTCGCCAGATCGCCGAAGCTGTAACTGCGCCAGAATTGGCTGCGGGTCATGCTCGGGCGGTCCAGCCATTCAGGCTCGCGCACCGGCATCCATTCGAAATAGGCCTGGATCGACGCGTCCCGGCGGGCCTGCCAATCGCCCTCACGGTCCGGCTGGTGGTTTTGCGCTCCGCCGATCCAGGGGTTGTTGGCGCTTTCGTGGTCGTCCCAGCAGGCCATGAACGTGTGCGCGGCATGCATCGCCTGCGATCCGGGGTCGGTCTTGTATTGCGCGTGGCGGCGGCGATAGTCGGACAGGCTGACGATCTCGTGCGCGGGATCGTGCCGACGGCCCAGATCACGGGCAACCTCGTCGCCCCAGCCATCCTGACCATATTCGTAGATGTAGTCGCCAGTGTGCAGCACGAAATCGACCGCAGGATCGTGGGCGATGGCCTCATAGGCGTTGAAGTGGCCAAAGGCATAGTTGGAGCAGGACGCCAGCGCGATGCCCAGCCGGTCAAGCCTGCCGACCGGGAGCGTGCGCGCACGGCCAACCGCGGATATCGCGCTGTCCAACCGGAAGCGGTAGTAATAGGTCTGCCCCGGCTGCAACCCGCGCGCCAGCCATTTGGCAGTGTGGTCCCGGTCCGGCCCGGCGGTGAGTTCGGTGCGTGCGGCGATGCGGGTGAAGCCAATATCTTCTGCGACTTCGCCAGTCAGAGTGACCTCGCCGCTGGTCGTTACTCGGGTCCACAGGACAAGGCTCGTCGCATCCGGATCGCCGCTGGCAATCCCGTGGCGGAACGGGCCGTCGCTGGCTGCCTTGGCCCGACGGGGAAGCGTGAGCGCCGCTGTTCCTGCCGCCAGGCTTCCCAGCGTGGTTCGGCGCGTGATGGGCATCGGAAACGGAGTGCGGATCACAGGCTGGCTCCTCGCAAGGTCAATATCGAATAGTCTCAGGCGAATGGTATCAGGTATCGTCACGAAAAGGGCCGACCAGCTTTCGCTGGCCGGCCCTTGTTGTCAGATATCCCGCGCTCAGAAATCCTTGCGCAGGGTCACAAAGAACTGCTGTGGTGCCCCAGCCAGCAAGGTCTGGTTGTCGCCCGAGAAGCCGAAGCCGTTCGAACCGATGGTACCGACAAAATCTTCGTCGAAAAGGTTGGTCGCCGTGACTTCGAGGGCGAGGCCATCAAGGAAGCGGTTGTCGCTTTGCAGACGGTAGCCGACCAGCGCATCGACCAGGAGCCGCCCGTCCACCGAACGGTCGTTTGAGAAGGTGAAGAACCGTTCCGAGGTGTAGTTGGCGTTAGCGCGGGCATAAAATTGGCCGTTGTCATAGGCGAATTCGAGGTTTGCGATGCTTTCAGGGCTGTCCACCACAGTGCGGCCTTCAATCGCCTGCACAACGGTGCCCGTCTGATTGACGACGTTATCCTGATAGGTGTTCTCGTTATAGGCATAGCTGCCGGTGATGGTGAGATCGGGGACGGGCTGCCATTGCAGGCCGATTTCCGCACCCACCGAGCGGACATCGCCCACGTTCGACAGCAGCGGCGCGTTGCCGACAATGCTCGGTCCTTGCGGCACTGCCAGCAGGCGGTTGGTGAAGTTCACCAGATAGCCTGCGATCACTCCGGTCAGCTCGCCTTCGCCAAAGCGGAAACCGACTTCGTAGGTGTCGGTCTTTTCCGGTTCAATCCGTTCACGCAGCGCGGCAAAGCCGGCTGCCGACGTCGCGAAGGGCCCGGTGGTCGCCGCGGCGGTGAAGGCGCGCTGGTTTTGGGTGAAGCTGGCGAACAGCTCGGTGCCGCCGCCCAGCTTGTAGAGCACGCCGACCTGCGGAAGGAAGAAGTCCTCCGACTTGATCTCGCCCAGCGCGAGCGGACCCGGGACCGGGTTGATCGCGGTGGCTTCCAGCTTGACCGACTGGCCCTTGAACCCGGCGGTGATCGTGAAGGCGTCGCTCACGTCCCACTGGTCCTGCACCGCAAACTGGAAGGTTTTGGTGTTGTAGGCGTTGTTCCACTGCGTGAAGAACGGGTTGGTCTGATAGGTCAGCGCGCTGGTCAGCGGCACGGTCTGGCTGTTGCCCATGTCGTAGAAGCGGCGAGCCTGTTCGAAATCGTTGTTCTCGTACCATACGTTGAGGCGGAGGGTCTGGGTTCCGAGTTCGGCTTCGAGGTCACCGAGCACGCCGATGCGTTCGATCTCGTATTCGGTGGTGCGGAAGCTGATCGGCAGGCCGCCGGGGCTGGCGCGGTAGGGCGTGATCCACGAACCCTGACCTTTGTTTGTGTGCAGATAGGCCTGCACGCCGACCGTCACGGCATCGCCGAATTGCTGGTCGATGCGCGCGCTGGCGAGCCAGTCGCGGCGCAGGCCGGCCGCGTCGTAATAGGCATCGTCCACGGTCAGGATCGGGGCCGGGTAGGCGGTGCCGAAGCTGTTGGCGCCGACCGTCACGCCGGTATCACCGCGGTTCGCGCCGATGAAGGCGAGCTGCACGGCGAGCGGCCAATCGTTCGAGATGTTGTCCCAGTCCAGTCCCAGCCGGCCGATCATTTCCTGGCTGAGATCCTGATAGTCACTCTCCTTGCGGTCGGAGAAATTGACGAAGGCGGTGAAGGTGGTGCTGGGCGAGAAATCTGCGACCAGCTTGGCATTGACCTGCGTCGACTGCTGGGTGCCGAAGCCCTTCCACTTGTCCGCGTCGATGTGCGCGGCGCTGATATAGGCCTTAAATCCGCCCAGATCACCGGTGTCTAGGGTGCCGTAAGCGCGGATAGTGTTGCTGTCGCCATAGGTGATGTTGCCTGCGATCCCCAGTTCATCCTGCGGCGCGCGGCTGAAGAATTCGATCGTGCCACCAAGGTTCGAGGTCGATGCCGTGCCGAGCGCGCCTGCGCCCTGGCTCACCCGAGTGGTGCCGATATTGTCGGCAATGATCGCGCGGCTGATATGCAGGCCGTTGGTGTTGCCATAGCTCATGTCGCCCAGCGGCACGCCGTCCAGCGTGAAGCCAAGTTGGTTCTGGTTGAATCCGCGCAAGGTGATGCGGGTCGACCATTCGTAGGTGCCGAATGGGTCGGCTGATTGGAAGTTGACGCCCGGCAGCTTGCGCAAGGCGATGAAGGGGCTGGACCCGGCGGTGGTCAGCTGGATGTCCTTGGCGCTGATCTCGGTGACCTGCCGAACTTCGCCTTTGCCGTAGACCAAAATTTCGTTGGCTTCGGCGCTGTCCTCGGCGGCAGAGTCTGTAGCCTCGGCGATGGCCTGCGCTTCAGCCTCGGCAGCGATAGCCGAAGTCGGGATTGCGATGCCAATCAGTGCCGCACTGGAAAGGAAAGTGATGCGTAAAGACGTTGATTTCATGTCGGTGCCCCTGTTTGTTTTGTAGTTGCAGAGGCGCGCCTAGGCGCTTGATGTTGCATTTCGCGAAAGGTTTGGTTTCAGAAGTTGGAAGGAAAAAAGACGGATTGCGGTCGTTGCAATTTCAACACATTAGACCACACGGCCCCGCAAATCCGATCCATTGACGACAGTTTGAAAGCTGTTGAACTGACCAGCCAAAGCCCCGGCACGCTTGTGAAGCAGAATTGCTATCCGCTACGGCAACTATGGGGTCGTCTGCTGAATGGCACCTTTTGGCTTATGAAATGCTATCGCTGTCTGAATGCTTTCAGGGTCGCGGCTGATCGCAGCGAATGACGGCTACCGAGTGGAAAGCCGAAGGTCATCTTTGCCTGATATATCTTAAGCCAGTGGTATCAGAAAATGCCCCCGCGTTCGCAGTGGCTATCAGATCAAAGCGCCGGAAGCCGCTCTACTTACTTTGCTCGCTGCCTGCCTGTGAAATTGATGCGGCATATTGCTGCAGTGATTCAGCCTTGATCCCGCCGATTAGTGCATAGGCAAACGGCCCTTCCTCCCAATAAGCGATGGCAGCACCGTCCCGACGCTCAAGCACAGGAAGGCGTTCAGCCGGGGTCTCCGCTCGTGCCGCGAAAAGCGAGAGACGTTCGCCTCGATCCGTCATGATTGAAACGGTCAACGCATTGCCTAAGTCCGACGGGTCAAGTTGCACGTCGCTGATTTGCCAGTTTGGCGGGAGTGTGGGCAGATCCAGCCCAGTTGCCGAGGCAAGTTCAGTCTGCTTTAGGCGGCTGACCGTCGATGGAAGACGCATCGCCTCTCGCGTTAGGCTTGCCGCATAGGATGCATGGGCCTCTTCAACGATCACCGCGGCCTGTGCCTGAGGTGAGAAATCGCCTGCCACCTCGTTGGCCAGCCAACCGGCACCGAACAAAGCCAAAATTGCGGCGGTCTTGCGCCAACGCCGCAATGCAGAATTGTCGTTCGCAGGTGTCGGCCGAACTTGCGGTGACGGACTGGTGGCCAGCTTGCGTCCAACCAATGTGCCCTTATTGCTGCCATTGATGCGATCAAAGCGCATGCTTGGCCAGTTCTTGCGCCAGCGTCGGGCGACAACTCGCTCACCCGGACGCGCAGCATCGTCGAGCAGAACTATGCCGCCAGGCGACAGTCTGTCGAACAGACACTCGGCCGCGCCACGCACAAACGGATGGATGGCCCACGGTGGACCGTCAATGATCAACACGTCGATCTGTTCAGGCAAGTCACTGAGTTGATACCAGCGGCCGGGCCAATTACTGGAATTGGCAACCAGGGGCGCCCAGCGCAAGTCAGCCATCCCTCCCTCGTCGGCAATCCAGCGTGCAGTCGCTTCGACGAAATCTCGATGTTGATCAAAGCTGATCAGCTGCCCACCGCCGTGGCGTTCCAGCGCTTTGGCGGCCACCAGTGTGGAAGCACCGGCGCCAAGTTCCACAACCACTTTGGGACGAAGTTCTTCCACAGCGTCGACGATTCGATGCAGAAAGCCTGTGTCGGCTTTCCAACTGCCGAGGTTGGGCAGAGAATTCTCGCTCAGCCCCACACGTTCTAACAGTCGCAACTTGCTGCGCTTGGTGCCCCCCCACAGGCTGTAAAGCAACCACGGCCAACCGATCGCTCCAAAAGTGACGCGATACGCAAGATCGGAGAAAGACTCAGTCGATGCCGCGCTGACATCATCTGGCAACGCTAACAGGCGCGTGGTGTCTCGCGACGTCATTAACAGGTCCAATCAGGATTGGGTTGGAAGTGCCGCGCCTTTAGTCGGTGGCCCGGGCTGCTGCAATTTCATCCCGTTCGTAAACTGGGGCGACACTTTCGTGACAGAGAACTGCTGTCAGATGAGAAAGCCATCTCACTTGTTCGGCTTTCCCTACTAAGCTTCCCGAGGGCTGACATGCAGGAAACGCCCCACCTTCTACCGTTCTGCGATGCCGGTCGGGCAAACTCTGGATGTCGGCTTCTGACAAGGCCAGCCGTTTGACAAATCGATTGGGAACAGCAGGAATGTGCCAATTTCTGCCGTTCCGCGCTCTCAGATCCGTGACCACTTTCAGCAAGTCGCAGGTCGTAACCGAACGTCTGAATTGGGGTCGATTTGAAATTTTCCGCTCCTGGCGAAAGCACGGCCAAAGCAGCCATGCCGCTTTCAGGATCGCGCTCGGCGACGGCGGAGGGCCGCTAGTGGGTGGATTCCTGCGTGTCTGCTTGTAGTCTCGTGCCACCTGTAGTGAGGCGGGCGAAGATCGGAGGTTGCAACATGACCGGTCATGTTATTGCGGTCGCCAAGGATAGCGATCACCGCTTCTCGAAGCTCCTCGTGCCCGACATCACGCTTGTTGCAGGCCTCGGAGTGGAAGGAGACGCACACCAAGGCGTGATGGTGAAACATCGTTCACGGGTCACGGTCGATCCGACGCAGCCCAATCTTCGTCAGGTGCACCTCATCCACTCCGAACTGTTCGACGAAGTCGCAACGCAAGGATTTCGGGTCGGACCGGCTGACTTGGGCGAAAACATCACGACGAAGGGAATAGACCTGCTCGGTCTCCCGCGGGGAGCGCGCCTTAAGGTCGGCGAGGAAGTCGTTCTTGAGGTCACGGGCCTCCGCAACCCCTGTGCTCAAATCGATAGCTGGCAGAAAGGATTGCTTGCGGCTGTGCTTGATCGAGGGCCGAGCGGTGAGTTGATCCGCAAATCCGGATTTATGTCCGTAGTGTTGAAGGGTGGGCGGGTGCGTGCTGGTGATTGCATCGCTGTCGAGATGCCCGAGCCACCATTTTTTCGGCTGGAGCGCGTCTGATCCGGCACGTGCTTCTGACGACTATGGGGTCGTTTGCAGAAGGTCTGCTTTCGGCTCAAGTGAGGCGATAGCTGCCTGACGGCTACCGGGCTCGCGTCTGATCACAACGAACGACTGCTACTGGGTGGGTTTTTGCCCTACCCCGTCATCCCGGCGAAAGCCGGGACCCAGAGCGGCGAGCACTGCACTGTGAGGCCCTAGGCCCCGGCCTTCGCCGGGGTGACGACAGGGGCTGGTTTGGGGTCGCTTCCTGAACGGCGGCTTTTGGAAAACGAACCCACACTAGCCGCCATTCGTAGCCCGCGTGGAACAGCGGCCGCTCTCGACCCAGATCCAGTCGTTCATGGCGGCGAGGTTGAAAGACTGTTTCTGTCAGAAGCAGCTGTGCTTTCAGTGTCACGCATCGGCTCAACCCAGGACTGATGTCGGGTGGATTGCAGATTGTCGGCTTCGATTGGCTTTTCGAGCGATCATCCTACGTTCTTATGCCCGCAACTGGCGCTGATACCCCGCCCCGTCACGTAGCAATCCGGCGACCGCATTAGCCGCCACTGGCCGGGAGAACAGGTAGCCCTGAATGTTCTGGCACCCTTCGCGTTCAAGCACTTCGAACTGCGCAATATCTTCCACGCCTTCTGCCAGCGTCTCCATCCCCAGCGCATTCGCCAGCGTGGTGATCGCCCGGATCATCGCGTGGCCACTACTGCTGGTGCCGAGGTCTTCGACGAAGCTTTTGTCGATTTTGACCTTGTCGAACGGGAACGAGCGCAGATAGCTCAACGAGGAATAGCCCGTCCCGAAATCGTCGAGCGCGATCTTCACGCCGAGATTGCGTAGCGAATGGAGCGTCGCCAGCGTTGCATCGACATCGGCGATGAAGATGCTCTCGGTGATCTCCAGCTCCAGCCGCTGCGGCGCCAACCCGCTGGCCGACAGGGCCGACAGCACCATACTGGCGATGCCGGTTGCGGCGAACTGCTTGGGCGAGACATTGACCGCGACCGAGACATCGGCGGGCCAACTGCTCGCCTGATGGCAAGCCTCGCGCAGCACCCATTCGCCGATCGGGATGATCAGGCCGGTCTCTTCGGCCAGAGGAATGAACTCGACCGGGTTGACCCGCCCGCGCGAGGGATGGTTCCAGCGGATCAGCGCTTCGAACCCGGTCAGGCGGCGTTCGGCGAGGCTGTAGAGCGGCTGGAAATTGAGCTCGAACCCACCCTCCTTGATCGCGGCGCGCAGGTCGAGTTCCAGCTGGCGGCGCTGGCGGGCGGCTTCGTCCAAGGCAGGCTCGAAGAAATGGTAGGTCGACTTGCCCTCGTGCTTGGCACGGTAGAGCGCGAGGTCAGCGTTCTTCATCAGCGTGTTGCCGTCGTCGCCATCGCCGGGTGCCATCGCGATCCCAATGCTGGCTCCGCAAGAGACGTTCTGGTCGTTGATCGACAGCGGCCGGTTAAAGCAGCGTTGCAAAGCATCGGCGATATTGCCGAGGCTCGCCTTGTCATCAATCCCGTCGATCAGGATTGCAAACTCATCGCCGCCCAGCCGCGCGAGCAGCGCGTCAGGCAGGTCTTCGCGCAGGTGATCGGCGATGATTCGCAACAATGCATCGCCCGCCGGATGTCCAAGCGTGTCGTTGACCATCTTGAAGTCATCAAGGTCGACATAGGCAACCATCACCTGCTCGCCCGCCTTGCGGCGCGACAGGGTGTTAGCGAGCTGCTCCGTGAACAGTTTACGGTTGGGCAGGCCGGTCAGGCCGTCATGCAGACCAACATGAATGATCTGGCGTTCCCGCTCCTCGATTGCAGCGACCATCTTGTTGAAGCTGCCTGCCAACCGCCCGATTTCGTCATCGGTCTTGACCTGGAGGCTGACCTCGCGGCCCTCGCCGATCAGGCGGGTCGCTTCGTCCAACTGCTGGAGCGGCTCGGTCACGCTGCGCGCAACCTTCCAGCTTAGGCCCAGCACCAACACGATCCCGCCGCTCGCCAGAATGATCAGCCACGACTTGAGGCTGGCGTAGGCCGCCAGCGATGCCGCCAGTGAGTGGCGCAGCACCAGCCGCGGGGCGATGCCATCTTGCAGCACGGCAAGATCAGACACGTGGTAGAGGAAACGGTTCTGTTCTTCGCGCTCGATCACTGCATCGGCGGTGGCTTCGCGCAGCCAGACCGGCTGGCGTGCGGCATCGACCACCGAGGCTTCGAGCGAAATAGGCGCCAGTTCTACCAGCCGGTCAAGCTCGGCACGGTCGAGCGGTTGGGCGATCACCAGCCAGCCGATCAGATCGGGAGCTTCGACCCGCGCGGCGGCGGCGAGCGCAAAGCCTTTCTCTGACCGGATGATCCCGCGCTTGCCACCCTTGTCGAGCTGCGCCCACAGCGTCTCGGGCGCAGGCACGCCGGTCGCATCGGCGGCGAGCACTTCACCTTCGACTGTCAGCACGAATGCCATGTCGCTGCGAACCCGGCTCTCAAGACTGTTTAGCGCGCTGGTGATGGTAGGCGCATCACCGGTCGCCACCGCCTCGCGGAAGCCGAAATCATGCGCGAGGACATTGGCCTGATCGCCCATCTGGCGCGCACGCGAGGTGAGGATTTCGTCGAAAACGCGGGCATTGGCGGCAAGGTCACGCGTCGCGCTCGCCTCACCGAAGCGCGCTAAGGCGCCGGCGGCCAGCGAGACCACCAACCCCAGCACCACCGCGAACAGCGCGGCATAAAGCAGCGCGATGCGCGTGCTCAGCGTCCCGAAGCACAAGGCTGTCAGCCGGGCGAGCATATCCTCGACCGCGCTCATCGCACGGCCACCTTGAACTTGTGGCTCTGCGCGCCGCCAGTGATGGCAATCGCCGACTTGCTCTCCCCCGTGGGCGTGCGCAGTTGCGGATGCCACACAGTCAGCTTCGCCGCGCCGCTCGCCATGCCGGACAGCGTGACATAGCCATTGTGATCGGTCTTCCCCGCATAGGGCGTGTCGGTCACGCGGATATAGCCGCGCATCTGATCGTGGATGTTGCAGCCCAGTTTGACGCTGCCGGTGATCGGGAAGCTCTGGCTGCGAGTCTGGTCGCGGCCATAAAGATCAATCTCGAAGCGCGCGGGCTTGGAGAAGCTGTAGACCGAATGGCGGACATTATCGAGATTGGGGAAGGCAACAGTGCTGCCTTTGGCTACCACCAGCGTCCCGGGGGTGAATTGCTGGTTCTTCTGCGCCATGCCCATTTTCCACGCGAAGCGAATCGGCCCGGCGGCAGCCTTGGCGCCGTGCAGTTCGACCACCGCATCGCGCACCGGCAGGCCCGCCTCGTCGACCACCTGAACCCGCAAGCTTGCAGGCGTAGCAGCCTGCACCAGAACCGCGCCGCCTGCGAGGCTGACTGCGGAGACAAGACTGGCGACAAGGGCCATAAGGGCGGAGCGGGAGGAGACAGGATAACGCATGACAGGCGGCTTCATTAAGGGCGCACCTCTTAAGAAAGCCTCGCCGAATGGTTTAGGCGGCGTTTACCAAGTATCGCTACCGGTCGGGGGTAAAAGTGATTCTCTTGTGCCTGATGGCGCGCGCGCAAGCAGCGGCACTGCCTGTCGCCCCGCTGCCCGCCGAACCGCCGCAAATCACCGTTGGGGTCCATTCCAAAGTGGCGGCTCTTGGGAGACGAACCTGCAATAGCCGCCATTCGCGGCCCGTTCTGAGCAGTGTCGGCTGCCGACCCCGGGTCGGTCGTTCACGGCCGTAAAAATAGACCTCTGGTTCCGCCAGAAGCTGCCATGCCGCTTTCAAGATCGCGCCTTAAGCCCGCTGATGACCGATCATGGGTGGATTGCGGATGTTGGTCTAAGTGCAAGCAAGATTGCCCTCCGATTGGGTAGCGGTTGAACGTCGGGACTTGCAATGGGGCCCTGCAGATTCGATTGTGACCTTCCGAGTCAGCTAGACGACCAAAGCGCCAGACTTGATTTACATCTTCATCAACATCTGGCCGATTGCGGCTGCGACCTTTTTAGGGCTCACCATCGGGTTTGTTTGGCTGCGTTTGTCTGGCTCTCCGCTGCCCGGCAGGAGGGTGTTTGCAGGCGCACTGCTCGCCGAGTTCTGGCTAGCCTCGATACTTGCCGGAGCGCTGATCCTCGCACCTTCTCAGGCGGGTGCCTGGGTGATGGCATTGGGCAGCGCCTTGGTGATCTGGATCGGATTTGTGGTACCGGTGCTGTGGGTGACTTTCTCCGCTTACGGGATGGGCGCCAGCCGGACGTTGTCAGCGTCGTTGCATTGGCTTTTTGTCATGGTTGGGCAAGCCGCCGTGATACATGGGATCGGTCTGTCCCAGCCGCCAGGCGCCTGATCGCAGGACGGCTCGCGATACTCCGCCGCACGGCGAATGGGCTCAACCCGAAATTGCTCAACCAGTGTGGGACATCACTCTGACAGCATGATCCGCCGAAATAAGCTCTGCGGCGCGCTCGCCGATCATTATGGATGGCGCATTGATGTTGCCGCTTGGGATCTCGGGCATTACGCTAGCATCGGCGATGCGCAGATTATTCACGCCAAACACCCGCAAGCGCGGATCGACCACCGTCCCAATCCGGCAAGTGCACGACAGGTGATAGATCGTCTGCGCAAAGTGCAGAGCGTGGTTTTCCAACAATGCGTCGCTCGGCTCTTCGCCTTCGACATGGCCATGAAGCTTGGCGAGCATCGGAGGCACCAGCCACTGCCCCAGCTTTTTCTCGCCCGGCCATGCCGCGGCGATCTCGATCACCCGCCGCATGATCGCTACCATGACCTTGAGGTCGTGCGGGTCGCTGAAATAGTTGAAATTGATGGTCGGCGGGACGGTGGGATCCGGGCTGGCTATCACCAATTCGCCTTCGCTGCGCGGCACGCAGTTGCTTGCCAAGAAAATGACATGCTCGGAATCCGGCGCGAGGGTCTTCGATGGGTCAGCCATCATCATGGCGAGATCGACATTGGACCGTGTCCCGATGATGTCTTCATTATAAGCATTGGGGATGAAGCCGATCTGGGCATCGTGAGTGAACGCATCGCCTAGCCCGGTCGAAAAGAAGCAGACTCCATCGTAGAGCGAGGATGACACCAGGCTGCTGCCGGTCTCATCCCATTCGGCGAGCCTGCGTTCGGCTTCGGCTTTCAATTCGGCGAGTTCACCGGTCAGATGGATGTCATCAGCCGGATCGGCAGGCAACTGGCCAGCCGGCGCGCGCAACGCATCGGGGCCAAGCGACGGTCCGATCTCCATTCCGGTAAGCGCAATCCCGGGCGCAGGAAAATACATCGAAGCGAACAGGTGGTCCTTGAGACGTTTGCCGACACCGGGCAGGTCAAGGCGGCAGGCGATCCCCGCCGCTTCCAGCTCGCGGCGCGGTCCGATGCCCGAAAGCAGCAGGATATGCGGCGAGCCAACGGCGCCGGCGCTGAGGATCACCTCTTTGGCGACATGGACCGATTGAATGGTACCGCTGGCATCGCGGTATTCGACCCCGGTTGCGGTGAGGTCATTGCCTTCACTTTCAAGGATCAGCTTTTGCACCTGCGCCCCGGTGACGATCGTGAGGTTGGGCCGCAATTCGGCGCTGTCTTCAAGGTAGGCGTGAAAAGTACTTGCCCGCTTGCCGCGCCGGGTGTTGGTCTGCACCAGCGAGGCGACCCCGCCGGGATTGAAGCGCCCCGACCCGTTGTAATCTCCTTCGGCAATGCCAGCCGCACCGGCGGCCGCGACGAAATCGCGCGATGCGGGGATCACGGGGGATCGGATACTCACGCCAACTGGTCCGGCATCACCGCGCAGATCGCGACTGATAATTGCCGCGTTTGTGTCGAACACATGTTCCATACGCTTGAAGCAAGGCAAGATGTCCTGATGGCTCCAACCCTCTGCGCCCAACCGTTCCCAATTGTCGAAATCTCCGGGGTGGCCGCGCACGAAGACCATGTAATTGATACCGGAGGATCCGCCGAGCATCTTGCCGCGCGGCACCGGCATCCGGCGGTTCTTGAAACCGAGTCCGCCCTTGCCGGGATCACCGGTGAACATCCAGTCGGTCTCAGGATCGAGCTGCAGGCTTGCACAGGCGATCGGCATCTGTTCGCGCTCTGGCGGCCGCTCGCCAGCTTCGATCAGGGCTACAGTCACGTCCGGGTCTTCAGACAACCTTGCCGCCAACGCTGCCCCCGCCGAACCCCCGCCGATGATTACGAAGTCAAATGCCATGTCGCCCTCTCACCTCTTATGCGGCAAGGCTCTCCCAGTAGCTGGCTATTGGCAAGCGAAATGGAGCAACCGGACGCGGGAAACGCCGCCTGCGTAGAGCTTACACAAGCAAGGCGAATCCCGCGCCGGCGTGTAATGCCTAGCGAATGACCCGTGCACGGGTCTCGAGGTTAGCTAGCCGCTGGTCGAGATAGGTCCGTTCCTCGGTCGAGGGCGTCAGCCGCGCGTAAGCCGCCTCAAGCCGGATGAGGTCGCCGTGTTCGACAAGCAGCTGCGTTCGTGCAGTGGCGGTCAAACCACTGTTGGGCAACGCCCGAGCGATTGCATCAAGGCGGGTCTTGGCGGTAACCGGTGCGGTGTAAGCTACATCGCCCACCCGCGCGTCAAGAGCGTCTAGCCGCATATCGAGGTCATCGCGCTCGCCGTCGGACAGGGTGCCGTCGCGCAGATACCCGGCCTCGACTTGGATTACAGCGGCATAATCGTTCTTGAGCCGCGTGCCTACAGTTCGCGTAAGCCTACGCGTGGAGACCCTGGCGTCAACGCGGCGATTGAACTCGGCCTGCCCATCGCGGACATCTGCTGACGGCGTGACGCTGTCTGCGTAGCGTCGGTCGGCAAGAACCTGAAGCAGCACATTGTAACCCGAACTGAGCTCGCTGCGCTCGTTTGTGGTGAAGAGCCGGTCGGCACCGTAGCGCGCCTCCAGATCAACCAGAGCGGCGTAATCGGCCTTGAGCCGCGCACCGGTCTCCTCGGTGATAACGCCTGAACGCGAGTCAGCATCGACCCGCGCGTTGAACTCGGTCCGCTGGCTGCCGAGCGGCAAGCGCCCTGCGCGCCACTGGCCGTCGAGCGAGGAATCGGCAGAGTTATCGACGCCCAGAAGGTTGCCGAGGATCTGGCCGATCCGGTCGCGGGTGGAAGGCGTGGGCGTGGTAGAGGACTGAGCCGCTACCGGAACCGCGGCCAGCGCGACAGCAGCGGTAGTGAGAAGAAGCAAAATTCGCATAACTTGGCCTACTTTTTGTTTTCTTTGTTGAAACGGGATGACTTAGATTTCATCGGAGGGGCCTAAGGACAAGATTTCCAGTCGATACTCATCACCTCGAAACCTTGTCGATCGCCTGCTCTGCAGCGTCGCCGACTTGTCCCGCAGCCTCCCCTGCCTGTTCGGCAGCATCGGCAACGGCGTTATCTTTTGCGGCTTCGGCATCGCCCAGTTGCGAAAATGCCAGAAACGCCCCGATTCCGACCACGATCAAGGCTATTAGCATAATCCATTTGAAGCCCCCGCTAGAGCGAGGCTGGTCTGTGATAACTGTCGTATGTGTGTGGGAGTTGCCTTCGGGCGTACTGGTTTCAGTGATGCGTTATTCGGCCATATTTTGTCCTCCAACGTTTCGATGAAATCACCCGGCGTCGGACGATAGGATTTTCAGCATCATCATTGATTGTGAATGCGGAGCCCAACCTCGGCCAAACAGCGGCCAACCGTTGTGCTCACAACTTTGGTGGAGTGGGCAGGAGCGTAGGATCAACCAATACAGCGTCGATCGCGATGAGCGCGCCATTGCCGACGATGGTAATCCGGCCAGGAATTGTGGCTTTCTGGCCTGCCGCGTTCCGGACGACCAGCCCGCCTGCTTCGTTCGTCAGCGTCAACACCTCGCCGCCGAAATTGGCGATAGCTGCCTCGCCGCCGGCATCAGTTATGGCTTTGTTGATCGCCTCGATATCGAGGACCCCTGGCACCATGTGATTGCGCAAAACCGCGGCTGTGATTGCGCTGTTTTGCGGGTCTTCGAGAAGCTTCCTGCTCTGTTCGTCCAGCGCTTCAAACGCCGCGTTGGAGGGTATGAAGATTGTGGTGCTCGCCTTTCCGTCAAGCGCGCCCATCAGGCCCGTTCGCTCGAATGCGGCCGCCGCAATCGAGAGCGACGGGTCTGCCATCAAGACTTGCGCAAAAGTCTCGCTGCGCTTGTCCGTCACACCATCTGCAGAGGCCGCAGTCTCGCCATCAGCGCCGCTGCAAGCAGCCAGAGCCAAGGCAAGTCCCGCCACGAGGCCGAGGCCCATTATCCGGTTTGTCATGCCCATTCTCCCTAAAGCACAAGTGCAATGGCAGAGGTCACCAACGAAGTTACCGGATCGATCTTGTAAACGTAGCCATCGGCATAGCGATAGCGCGCATCCGGACTGTCGGAATATTGCTCGCGCTGGTCGAACGGCACATTGTAGACATCATAACCACGCGGCATCGGGCTACCGATGTCGAAGGTGTTTCCCGTCAGCAATCCGGCGACCGACGTGATCGCGGCGGTGTCGGGATTGACGCGATAGATCACGTTGTCGGCAAACCTATAGCTGTCCTGATCGCCAAGCTGGAAATAGTCCGAATAGTAGTTCGGTAGCGGCTCGGGCGCATAGGAAGCGGGCCAGATATTACCGATGCCCAGCGCGCCACCGAGCAGCGGCAGGAACCCTGCGAGCCCATCAGGCCGATATTGTAGCAAATAGCCGTCCTGATAAAAATATCGCCCGTTCTCAGCGCCGTTCAGACCGAAGAACCTCGGTTCAAAGCTCCGGTAACGATTCTTCGCTTGGCCGGGAGGAAGGCAGCCGTTGCGCTTCTTGGCGAGACCGGGAGGGCAGCCGTCAATCAGGCGGGGGCGCGAACCGATTGTCTCGCGAAGCTCGCGGAATGCGAAGCCGTTGGCTCCATCGTTTCGATCAAACCCCACGGATTTGCGATCTGTTACGTCTCGCATATTGTCGCCGAAACGCTGGTTGCCTTTGGTGGGATTACCTGATCCCTGTTCACTTCGTGTTTCATCTTCACGGCCACTTCCGCGGCGAACCTCTTGGTCATTACGACCGCGCACGGCATCAGCTTGTCCACCGCGATCCGCTTTGTCGCGGTTGCTGGTAGAGACTTCGTTCCGATCGACTTCGACCGAATTCGATTTGCCATTCCTGCCGTCGCTTCCTTTGCCTTGCGCATAGCCGGGCGACGAAGAAAATAGCGCCGAAATAACAAATCCAGCAATGAGCGTTTTCGTGCGGTTTTTATTTACCATGATGTGAGTCCCCTAAAAAGCCTTGTACGGCCCTGCGGACTGAACTTTGCATGAACACTGATATCTCACGCTAAAGAATGTGAGTTTCACATCTGCTATTTTTTGATTTTATATGACGTCAATTAGACTCTCGAAAATTATTTCTCGAGCATTTCGATAAATTGAATATTTTGCAGCGACTATCATTTATAAAAAGAGAAATGGTCGAAGAATTTTTCACTAGGCAAGCGAAACGATCACTATGGAGAAATTTATAGATCTCAGCGTTTGAATTTCTATTTTTCAGACATCGTAAAGGTCCAAGCGATCATGATTGACAGCTGCCATTAAAAGCTCTGAGATCCGGAATCATTTCATGTATATCGATTGAAAGGGGCTCGCTTGCTGACTAGCAGGTTCCTGACGCAGGGCGCTGAAAAGCTGCCGGTTTGTCTGCCACTGAACTGTGGCTGCTGCCGACCCAGAATCAGTCACTCCCGGTCGCCAAGTTGAAGGTTTGGTTCTGCCCAAAACCGCCACGCCGTTTTCGGGGTTGCGCTTCGATCCCGCTCATGACCGCTGATGGGTGGCACGCTCAAACAGGCATAATTTTCGGGCGCAAAATTTGCTTGCCGGAAACGGCAACAATCATCACCGTGTAGCCGCTTGAAGTTATATGGGATTCAATCCACTGCCTACTTTGAAGGGGCACGATATCTGATGGCAAGTTTCGAGAGTCAGAAAGAGCATTTTTTTGAAGTCGCTCTTGGCCGCATCTCTGACCTTGTCATCATCACGAACGCAGATTTGCAGTCTCCGACCGGGCCGAAGATCATCTACGTAAACGACGCCGTCACCGCGTTGACTGGTTATCATCCTTCCGAGTTGGTTGGCCAATCTCCAAAAATTTTCCAGGGCCCAAATACAGATCGTGAGACCCTTGATCGAATAAGATCAGGCCTGCGTTCCGAAATTTCGATTCGTGAAGAACTAATCAATTATCGTAAAGACGCATCACAATATTGGATAGAACTTTCGATAGATCCGATCCTAGATAATCTCAATAATATCACTCACTTCATTGCTATCGAACGCGATATTACAGAGAAAAAATCACATACTGAAGAGGTCAATCTTCTCAAAGAAAGATTCGAACTCGCCGCTCGCGCGAGCCAGGATGCAATCTTCGAGTGGAACCTTGAGACACACGAGTTCTGGGCCAATGAAGCTTACGAGACGATCTACGGCTATAAGCCGCCTAGCCACGTTCACTTGGACAGGCTGGATGAGATTTCGGATCTTGAAGCAGATCGCCAGTATGCGCAGCGGGTAACGCAGGAAGCGATCAATTCAGGACGGGATCGCTATCTTCTTGATCACCGATTCATAAGACCAGATGGATCGTCCGGCCACACTGTGGTCCGCGCGTTTATCGTGCGCGACGACGCAGGCAAAGCACTTCGCATAATCGGGACGTGTACCGATGTCAGTCCGCTGACCGACGCCATGAACGCGCTAGAGGCCTCTGAAGAACGCTTCCGGATAATTGCAGACACGGTCAGTGACATTTTATGGGACCGTGATTTTGAAGCGGGCACAATATGGGCAACGCCTGGCTGGCCCGAAAGATTGGGCATCAAACTTGAACCTGATGTCCGAGCAGACCTTGCTGTTCTAAATTATGTGCACCCGGACGACCGTGAGCGGTTGCAGCGATCTTTTATCGAAACTCTCAAGTCAGATGCTGCAGAGTGGGAGGCCGAGTACGGACTGATCGGAAATGACGGTGCCACGATTATTCTGGCAGTAAAGGCGGCTATCTTGCGGCATCCGAATGGCAGGGTCCAGCGCATGCTCGGTAACGCACGAAATGTAACCGCCGAGCGGCAACGGCAGGAGGGTTCGACCCGCGCACGCGCGCTTGAGGCAGTGGGGCAACTAACCGGCGGCGTGGCCCATGATTTCAATAATCAGCTCATGATAATCCAGGGTAACGCCGAGCTTTTGGAGCTGGGCCAACTGGATGGGAGTCAGAAGGAGTCCGTGGATCTGATCAACCTGGCCTGCAGTAGTGCTGCAGACTTGACCCAGCGGCTACTTTCCTTCTCCCGCCAATCGCACCTGGAGACCGGACGCATCGATCTAATCAAACTGATACCCAATACCGTCGCACTTCTCAGAGCTGGGATACCTGAGTCCATCAGCATACAATGCAAGGTTCCGGCGGACATTTGGCAGGCCAAGTCGGATGCCAATGCCCTCGAACAAGCGATCGTAAACCTCGCCGTCAATGCGCGTGATGCGATGCCTCACGGCGGTAACATCGTCATCAGTTGTGAGAACCGGATTTTCTCACATGAAATGGAGCCCTTCTCGTCTGAGCTTGAGCCGGGCCATTATGTGTTGGTCTCAGTGACCGATAATGGCGAAGGCATGCCGCCAGAAGTGCTGTCAAAGGTATTCGAACCTTTCTTTACGACCAAGGACGTGGGTAAGGGCACAGGGCTGGGCCTAAGTACCGTTTACGGCTTCGCGCAGCAGTCCGGTGGAAAGGTGACAATTTACAGCGAACCGGCCGAGGGAACTACGGTCAATCTGTACCTCCCGCGCTTCACAGAAGCCGGAGCGGAAAAGGGGCCAGAACTTTCCGTGAAAGAGCCTGAACTGAAGGTCGGACAGCGGATCTTGCTCGTCGAAGACCAGCCCGAGGTCAGGGCTCATGTCGAGAAGCTGCTGACGAGGATGGGCTATGTTGTTACCGCTGCCTCCGACGGGAAAGAGGCGCTTTTACTGATGGCCCGTGGCCAAGAGTTCGATCTTCTTTTTACCGATGTCATCCTGCCCGGCGGGATGAACGGGCAGCAGCTTGCCGAAGAGATCAGGAAGGTCGACGCGACCACGAAAGTGCTCTTTACATCCGGCTATCCCGCCTTTGCCTTCGAGCACCTCGGCCTCGACGAAATGGACAATCTTAGGCTTCTCCGAAAACCCTACCGGTCAATAGACCTCAAAGTGGCGCTTGCTGATGTGCTCGACAGCTGAAGCCGTTAGCGTTCTATTCTAGCTTCGCGATCCAGAGCCAGGGACTAGGACTATTCCTCGCCCTAGGCGGCAACCCTCGGCGAAACCTCCTTTAGCCAGCACAAAACCTTCTCGGCTGACATGGCTTGGCCGAAATGATGCCCTTGCAACGCATCGCAGCCCATTCTGGCGAGCAATGCCGCCGCCTCGCCCGTTTCCACCCCCTCTGCCGTCACCTTCATATCGAGCCGAGCGGCAAGTCCCAGGCAGGCTTCGATGACGGCTGAAGCCGATTCGGACTGAGGCATCGCAAGGCAAAACGCTTTGTCGATTTTCAGTTCGGAAAAGGGCAGGTGGGCAAGCCGACCCAGTGATGAATTGCCCATCCCGAAATCATCGATTGATAAGCCGAAGCCGGCAAGCCGCAGCTGCGTCACCTTTCGCAACTGATGTTCGTTGAGATCAAAAATAGTCGCTTCGCTCAGTTCCAGGATCACCCTGTGCCGAGCAATGCCGAGGTCTGTGCAACGCCGCACCAGTTGTTCGCGGAACCCGTCAGCGATAGCGTGGATGCCGAAAATGTTAATCGAGATCGATAGATCGTCGTAACCGCGAAGGCTCGCCATGAATTCAAGCGCGCGTTCGATGACAAGCTCTGTGAGTTCTGCCGACAATCGATCGTCTGCGACGAGTTGATCAAGATATTCAGGCGCAAAGAAGGACGCTCGTGATCCCTCCACCCGTGCAAGAGCCTCAAACCCTTTGAGCCCGCGTCCGTCAGCGTGAAAAATGGGTTGGTAAAATGGCTCAATCCGGCCGGCACGGACCGCCTCTTCAAAATTCTTTGGCGAAAGGACTTCACACATCGCTTTTGATCGGCTTTCCGCAGAATGCAGCTGCACTTTTGCCGGTGATCCAGAAAGAACTTCAGACAGATCAGTCGTACCAAACGGCTTGTGCAGGAAGCCTGCAATCTTCGCGTTGCTGGACGCGAGCACGTCACGTGAGGCCTCATACGTCCGTTTGTCCGCTCCGCTCATCACAATGATCGCGGCACGAGAGTTCGGACCGACCTGGGACACAACGTCAATGCCATCGAGATCAGGCATCATGAGGTCGATCAGCAGCACATCAGGGTCGAAGGACGCTAGCGCAGCCTCAAAATCGGCTAGTGTCGAACAGGTCCTCGCAACCACCCCGATCCGACGCGCCATCAGCTCCACTGTCCGCAAGACAGCCGGGTCGTCATCCAGGACCAGCAACCGTCGCTCCGCGATACCATTTGCGGTCTCCGTTGCCGAGGTTTTCAGATGTGGCAAGGGCCTCTCCCTGATGCGATGCTAATCGCCCGCGCCATTGGTCTAAATCAGGGAACTTGTGGTTTCGTTAAGGCTCGCCCCAGCACCAGCAGACGAAGAATGAGCTGACAGGGCTACCATGATTGGTGGAGTCTTGGTCATGCTGTTGCAACTAGGCATAGATAATCGGCAACCTGAACCCGATTTCGGCCTCGTCGTTTTGCTTCGTAAAGGGCTTCATCTGCTCGCTTGAGAAGCTGGGCCAGAGTTTCGCCCGGCGCCAAAGCCGCAACGCCAAAACTGGCACTGCACCGAAGCATTTCGTGCTCCGAAAATCGAAGCTGCGAGATCCGGAGTCTGATGCGCTCGGCAATCTCCAATCCCACTTCCGCGGAGGCATTGATGAGACAAATGGCAAACTCTTCACCGCCCAAACGCCCGGCAACATCGTGCTTGCGAAGAACTTTGCCGAACTCTGCGGCCGTTTGCTTAAGCACCAGGTCGCCCAGTCCATGCCCAAAACTGTCATTGATCTGCTTGAAGTGATCAAGATCAAGCATGACAATGGAAAGTGGCGCGGCGTACCGCTTTGTCCGATCGATCTCGCTATCGACTTTGCTGGTCCAGGCCGTGCGTGACAAAACATTCGTCAGCCCGTCGATTGAGGCAATGGTGCGAAGCTCCAACTCGCCGGTAACAAGGTTGGCAAAGCTCTTCAGAATTTCGAGTTCGCCCGATGAAAAAGCCCGAGGGCTTTGGTCGATCACGCAAAGGCTGCCAACCATATAACCGTCCGGCATCCTGAGAGGGATGCCAAGGTAGCTGCGAATAAAGGGCTCGCCCAATACCAACGGGTTGTTGGCGAACCGGTGATCACAGGTAGCATCTTCAATGATGAAGGGTTCATCGGCCCGAATTGCGTGATCGCAAAAGGCAATATCGCGAGGTGTTTGTTCGACGCCCAAACCGCGAGAAGCCCTGAACCATTGACGATCATTATCGATCAGCGAGACTGCGCATATCGGCACATTGAGGGTCGTTTTGACCAAATCGACGATGCGCTCAAACGGCTTCTCTTTGGCTGTACCCACGACGTGAAGCCTGTCGAGTGCCTGCTGACGGCCGTACTCATCGAATTTTGCCTTACCGAAGTGATCCAATTCGCAAGCATAATTCACGATTGCAGCCCTTCCGCTTTTGTTTTCAATTCGATGGCGAAGCTCTCTGAGGCCTTCTCAAGAATAGTCACAACCTCATCCTCGCCCCGGCCCGCTTGTATCAGCGCAGTGGCCAGATTGAGCAGCGTTTGGCGATGACGGTCGATGATCTCATTTATCTTGGGAGGAAGCTCACCATAGGCCTGGCTTCTGACAACCTGATTCACCAGATCGCTCGCATCGACCCGATCCTCGCTGGCTAAATTCGCGCGCGTCACACTGTTTCCTCTCCGTGGAGGTAAGGGTGGCCGCCAGTCGGAGGTGCACTTGCGACTGGCGGCCGGGGGCCATTCCGCAACACCGGCGCCTTTTCACAAAGGCCGGTAGCTTGCTTACGTTTGGATTATCGCAAATGAGCTTTAAATTTATGTACGGATGCGTTGCGGCTGTTACGGAGCGAGACGGCGCAAGCAGCCCAACGGAACTGAGCAACGCGGAAAACTCCAAACCCTAGCTGTCCAAAATTGGGTAGAGCAGTGCAGCATGACAACGTTGCTTGGAGCATGGACATCAGCGGCTGGTGCTGTCAGTCTAATCGCAACTCGTCTCCGATTTGCGGAGTTCGCCCTTACCGGGTGTGAGATCAGGCCATCAGGTTCTGCCACTCAGCCAGTGCGGCTGAGCGGGCGGTCTTGTAGGTCTGGCGGTCGGTGAGATGGCGATCGAGGTTGAAGTGGTTGTGGACGTTGGCGTGGACCGAAGCGAATTTCTGTAACGACTTCATCTGTCGGAACCGGAGCATGGCCCGTTCCCTTCGCCGGAATGGCAGGTGGCTGTTCTCCACCCGGTTGTTGGCCCAGCGTCCCACCTCCTGTTTCTCGGTGTTGCCGAGGGTGGTCATTGCCGCTTTGTAAGATCGCAGCCCGTCGGTGGTGATCGTCTCGGGAGAGCCGTGGCGCTTAAGCGCTTTCTTCATGAAGGTGAGAGCTGCCGGTCTGTCTCTCGTCTTGGTGACGTAGCTTTCCAGCACCTCGCCCTCCTGGTCGACGGCACGCCAAAGGTAATGCACCTCGCCATTGATCTTCACATACACCTCATCGAGGTGCCATTTCCACTGGCGGAAGCCCTTCATCCGGCTCACACGCTGCCGGCGGACATCGTCCGCGAACAGCGGCCCGAACCTGTTCCACCAGTGCCGCACTGTCTCGTGGCAGATATCGATGCCGCGCTCAGCCAGCAGGTCCTCCACGTTTCGCAGACTCAGCGGGAACCGGACATACATCATGACCACCAGCCGGATGATCTCGGGCGAAGAGTTGAAGTACCGGAACGGACTGGCTGGCATCTTGGGTCTGGGCATCGCCCTGCCCTAGCCTATCAGCCGCGTTCCGCCATCACGGTGCATTTGCTCTGACAGAGCCACCAAAGGCCTTGATCCAATCTCCCTAGCGGCTATCTTATATATGATATATCGGATTTTGACGAATTGGCGAAGGGCATCCTATGTTCGTGCGCATGGCAACTGAGATGATGGTGTTGGCTGCATTCTACGCCAACCCAGCCAATCCGGCCTCGGGCCGAGATGCGCAGGCCACCGGAATGTGTAGATCAATCGGCCCGATGGATTATCCCGCGAGCAAGCTGCGTATTGGCACGCATACCGCTTTCGCTCGTGAACATTATCCACACAGAATTGAGGAATTCACTCGAACCCCTCTCGGTTGCGGCGATATAGTGATGCTGGGCGATAGCCTTACTGAACGCCACGACTGGAATGGCTCGCTTAAGGCAAAGGCGATCGTCCACAATCGCGGGATCGCCGGCGACACGACCGATGGCGTGCTTGTACGACTGGACGAAGTCATCGCGGCACAGCCGCGCGCCGTATTTGTCATGATCGGTACCAATGACCTATGGTCTGCCAACTCGGCGAAGAGGGCCGTGGGCAATATCGAGAAAATTATTGCCACTGTGATATGCGGAAGTCCTCGAACGCGAATTTTCGTCCAGACCGTGCTGCCGATCCGCAGCGAGCCAGAGCGGAACATCAAGGTCCGCGCCATTAACGCGAAGCTGCGAGAAGTGGCTAGCTCGCAGGGCGCTGTTCTGATCGACACCTACAGCATGGCGGTTGACGGTAATGGCTTACTGAAGGCCGAATTCACCGATGACGGCGTGCATTTGACTGCAGCCGGATACGCGGCATGGGTTGACCTGCTCAATGGCGCAATCGCCGAGGAGCGCGGTGTCCTTGCCGGTGGTTAAGCATAAAACTGATCCGGTTGAGCTTCCGCGCTCGCACGCCTAGTCGCGCTCTGCCGGCTTCAGGAACGCCGCGCCGGGAAGAAGTCGACCCTTGAAGTCGAAGAGCGCGGCATTTTCCCACGACGACCCCGTCCCCCACCGGGTCTTGCACCAAGTGGAGGTCCAGGCAGGCTCCCAATAGACGATACCGAGCCCGCCATTGGTGGTAACCGCCTGCTGGAGCTGCACAAGATAGCGCCGCTGTCCCTCAGGCGAAACGTCAAAGCCAGGCGAAAGGCTGTCTTGCCCCAAGAGATTGCCCATCTGGTCGTTCCACTTCAACGTCCAAGGATAGGCGGTCTCCACGATCACCACATCCTTTCCGTATTTTGCGCGCAAACGTGCAACCTTAGGGCCGATCGCGGCAAACGGCACAGATGACCATTTTTCATAGTAACTTAGGCCGATGATATCGAAATCGGGCAAGCCGGCCGCAGCCGCCGCGTCCAGCCACGGCTCGATATTCTCAGGCTGGGCAACGTGCAGCATCACACCGATTTTCTTGCCAGTCTGATGTTCGGCCGTTCTGACGGCGGTCACACCGGCAAGAAAGAACTTGACGTTCCGCTGCCAATTGATCGGGGCGGTTTCGGGCACTTCCTTGTCGATCAGCATGTCGGTGTTGGTTTCGTTGCCGATCTGAACATAGTCGGGCAGCAGGCCATCCTGATCGAGCGAGCGCAGCACCGACTTCGTGTATTTGCCGAGGCTGACTGCTAGCTCGTCATCGGATTGGCCTGCCCAAGCCTTGGGCACGATCTGCTTGCCGGGATGCACCCAATCATCGGAATAGTGAAAGTCGAGCAGTACCTGCATGTTGTTCGCCTTGGCGCGGCGGATGCTCTGCTTTACGTCATCCAGCGTGCTGTAAGAAGTCCAATCAGGCGTATGCCACAGCCTTAGCCGGACGATATTGGCCCCGGCTCTGGCGAAAATTGCGTAGGGATCCTGATAACCGGTCTCGTCGCGATATTTTGCGCCGCAAGCTTCGAGTTCGTTGACATAGGAAAGGTCTACCCCGCGCCAGGTCCTGTCCTGCGGTACGGCGATCGACGGCGCCTGAGCAGCGGCGCAGCACGAGCTTACGAAGGCTGCCGACAACAAAGCAAATCCAACAATGGTCCGCATTGGCTTTATCCCGATACACGGCGGAGTTGTAGCAGGCACGGTGCCTCGCAACTCCACCGCGGATTGTTCCATCAGAACTCGTAGCTGGCACCAAACCAGTAGCGCCGCCCGAATTCCTCATATCGGCCACGCACGCCTTCCGTTCCATAGAAGGTTTCGAAGGGTGCATTGGTGAGGTTGTTGGCCTGCAGTAAGAGCTTCACACCCTTGAGCCTCGAGCTGGCCGGAAACTCATAGGACATCTGGAAGTCGACGACCTCTGCCGCGTCACTGAACAGAACCTGCCCCGGCACATCGCCCAATTCCGTGGCAAAGGCATCATTATACCGGTAGCCCAAGCGCGCCTCGAACCCAGATTTGTAGAACCAAATTTGGGCATTGAAGGTGTTCTCCGCCAAGCCTGGTAAAGGGAAAACGCCTTCCACGAAGGCCGGTCCGACTTCGATGTTGCTGTCGATCCGGGAATAGTTGAGATAGACGCCCAGCCCGTTTAGAGGCTCGGGGAGGAACGTGAGCCCCTGCGACACCGCGATCTCGACCCCCTTGATGTCACCACCCTCTCCGTTAATCGGCTGGATGAAGTTGCCGGTTAAGCCGGAAGGCAGCGTCACGCCGGTTCGGACTGACCGCACGATGAAGGTTTCGACATCCTTGTAGAACGCGCTGACCGTCAGCACGGACGTGGGGTTGCGATACCATTCATAGGTGAGATCGAGCTGGTTGGCGCGGAATGGCTCCAGGAGCGGATTGCCGCCGAAGGCCTCGCGCGTGCCAAAGTTGAACTCGCTGACACCTGCGTTCAGATCGTCCAACGGCGCGCGGGAAATTCCCTTGCTCGCTCCGAAGCGGATAATGTGCTTCTCGCCTGGAAAAAGTGCGATGTTCAGGCTTGGCAACACATCCGTGTATTCATTTTCGATGCTGAACGGCGTCAGTACCTCGATAAAACTGGTCTCCTCACCATTCTGCAGTCTTGTGCTAGACGACACCGTTTCCGTCCGGGCAACACGCACGCCGACGTTGCCAGTCAGCCGCATACCAGCCAGCGATCCTTCGAAATTGGCCAGCGCGAAGCCTGACAAGATCTCTTCCTCGACCACCCAGCTTTCGGGCCGGTTGAAGTTCGCCTGCACCGGGGTGTAGCCCCCGAATACCTGATCGATCACGCCGTCGAGATCAAAGGCGAGGGAACGCGGGAATGTCACCCCGCCAGCCCCGGTCAGCGGTGTCTGAAGCAGACTTACGGGCACGCTGCGACGGTCAGCCTCGTTGATGAAACCGAACGCTGAACGCGCCACGAGGGACTTCTGCCGGTCCGAATAGCGTGCCCCGAGTTCGAGCGATTTCAGAAACCCGCCCAGCTCCAGCTTGCCTGTCAGCGAATAGCTGAAAATCTCATCGACAACCGTGTCAGAGTCCGGAACTCGCAATTGCGAAATAAGGTTGGTTTGAGGGTCGGACAGGTCATTGTTGAAGCTGAACACACTCCGACCGTTCGGCAGGGTCGAGAACGTCACTGACGGCCCGTTCGTCAGCTGGAAAGGGGTATTGCCGGAATAGCCATGCAACTCGGTCTCGACCGATACGAACTCGGCATTGCGAGTGTTGCGCGAATAGCCGAAATCGCCCTCAAGCGTGAATGCGCCCGTCGACCATGCTGCATTCAGGCCGCCGGCATAGGCATCATCGCTGAGCGTGTAACGTTCGTTGACGTTGCTGATGCTCAGGCCGAAGTTTGCAGTCTGCGTGATCGTGCCCGCCGTTAGTGAGCCATCAATGCCCTGGATATTGGTATAGAGATTGCCAAATTCGCTGTTTGCCCCCTCGATCCTGATGCCCTGCGACGGGTTGACGAAATCCAGGCTCGAATAGAAAAAATCGGCGTTGATCTGGAACGCGCCCGACGGCTGCCATTGCACCGCTGCGACCACGCCATCGCGCGTGTCGTTCCCGCCGCGTACCCCGACGTCAAATCCGAACGGCAGGCGCTCGATGCCGGCAACATCGAAAGCCGCCGTGTTGGCATTGCCAAAAGGCGAGCGTGGGCCCGAAGGAAAGATCGAGGTGCTGGTGCTGACAGTTGGCTGCTCGCGTCTCGCGTAAGAAAGGACAATGCCAAGTGTGTTGTCAAAGAACTGATCCACATAGGAAATCGAGCCGATGTAGCCGGTTGACTTGGTGCCGCGAATGTCATCACCAAGATCAAAATAGCTACCGCGCAGATTCATTACGATGCGCTGCTTGCCAATATCGAGTGGCCGCAGCGTCCTGAGATCAATCGCACCACCGATCCCACCTTCGACATTGTTGGCCTTGGGCGACTTGAAGACGTAGGCACCGCGCAGCAGTTCGGCAGGGTAGGTTTCATAGCGAATATTGCGGCTGTTTTCGCCGGTTGCCAGTTCACGGCCATTGAGGAAGGTCGCTGTCAGATTGGGGCCGAGGCCGCGGACCGATAGCTCTGTGGCATTACCACGGTCACGGTTGGCCACAACCCCAGGGAGACGCGCAATCGCTTCGGCGATGCTGACATCGGGCAGCCGCCCCAGATCCTCGGCGGATACAACGTCAACTACCTGATCGGCATTGCGCTTGTCGTTGAAGGCGTTTTCCAGAGCCGCTTGGAATGACCCGACGACGACGATTTCGCTCTGCTCCTCCTCGCCAAGCTCTTCGGCTGCAGGCTTATCCTGCGCAACCGCGCTCGCCGACCACGTTGCGATCGCAATCAGACTCGCAGATGCGCACACAAATTTCCTCATTATCGCTCTCCCCAAAGCAAGGCGGCCTTATGTTTCGCGCGCTGAAGCGCTCTCTCCGCTTCTTGCTATATCGTATTTATCAGATAATTTGAAGATGGCAATTCGCAATCTGCGCCCAACGTGTCACATCGCACGGTTCGGGGGCAAAACTGGCATGGCGCAGCGCTGGGGGGTCACGGCAAAATCAGTTGGTTCGCTCAGGATCTTAGCCTTCCGCCGCCCACGCGGCGCTCTAGCGGCTAGGGCAAACCCCGACATCGCGCAGGCCAGCCGCTGCCAGCCGCGCGCGCTGGCTACGGCGGGCAGCCACCACCCGCACCAGCACCGAGGCCGTGCCCGCTTCCGCTGTGGCTGTGTGGGGGCCAACGATAACATAGCCCTTGGGCGGCGCGAAGCTGACGATGCGAGCTTGATCGGGAACCGGGTTACTGTCGGCATCGAGCAGGCGAGCGCGCAAAAAGATCAGGTCGCCGATCACCGGGGTCACCCCGCCATCGTCGAGGACGCTGCATAGTGCTGTCGCCGGACCAGGGGTGGTCACCCGGTGTTGCGCGACCAGCGCGCCGCCGATGTAACTACGCGCTTCGAGCGTGCCGGGGACAAAGCCATCAACTTCAAAGGTAAAGGGCGGATGCGCCAGGTGGGACGAAATGCGGCCCTGATCGGGATTGTGCCGTCCCAAACTCCGACCGTTCAGCAGCAACTCAACCTCCTCGCCATTGGAGAAGACCCGGACCTGCAAGGAAGAGCGAGGCGTCCAGTGGCTGGCAATGCGAACCATCGGCCCGCTGCTGGATCGTTCCGAGCGCTCCTCGGGGGGACGCTGCGAGCGGAAGAAATCATAGGCGAACTTGGGTAGCCGCTCGAGGCTCATCAGCCCGGATGTCTCCAGGTCATCCGCATAGCCGCGATTGTAATCGAACATCACCCAATACCCGTCCGCAAATGCTGGCGTCGTGAAGTTGTCGTTGTGCGCTTCCTGCAGGTTGGTCGCCTGTCGCAGCAAGGCTGCCTCGCCTGCGCCGAGCGACTGGCGCGACGTGCGCTCGGCTTCCTTGAGGTCGCCCCATTGATCCTGCGCAAAGCCCGCGTTTTGCGCGTAGTACTCCCAGTCGCCATATTCAGACACGACATAAGGGCGATCAGGCTGCTCATAATGCTGCAAGCGATGTTGGCGTGCCTGCAGGAAAATGTCGTAACCGTCGTTCTGCCAGCCGGCCGAGAATGCTCCGGGATACTCCTGTTCGACTACCCCGTCGAAGGCATGCACCAGCGCCTTAGGCATGGCGCTTTCATTCAGAGAGCATTCCCATGCCAGGACGCTGGGGTGATTGCGGTCACGGCGGATCATGTCGCGGCACGTCTGCAGCACCTGCGCCTCGAATGCTGGATCAGGATTGTGGAATTGCCAGCCCGGAATGGCATCGATCAGCACGAGCCCCAGAGCATCCGCCGCAGCCATGAAAGCTGACGAGTGCGGGTAGTGTGAGAGGCGAACGTAATCGAACCCTGCCTCCTTGATCAGCTTGGCGTCCCGGTAATCGGCCTGCGGCGACAGGGCATACCCGACATAGGGATATTCCTGGTGACGATTGACACCGCGCAGAAACGTTGGCTCGCCGTTAATCAGAAGCTGGCCATCGGCAGTAAAGGCGAACTGGCGTACGCCGATTTGCCTTTCGCTGCGATCCACCCGCCCGCGATCATCGATCACCTCGGTGACGAGCCGGTAGAGATGTGGGGACCGGGGCGACCACAGCTTGGGCGCGGACAGCCGGATCTCCTGACGATCATCGCCTTCGGACAGTGGCAGCAATACCTGTTTGCCCCGGGTTTCACCGATCAGCGCGCGGCCATCAAAGAGCCTGTGTTGGACCGTTACCACTGCCTCGCGGTCGGCAGCGTTGCGCAAACTGGCGGCGATCGCAATTCTGGCCTGATCGCCAGTCACAAGCGGGTAGGTCACAAACAACTCGCCGCCTGCTACCTTGTCGGCGAGCATCTCGTCACTGAGATGGACCGGAGGCTTCACAAACAACCTGATGCCGCGATACAGCCCGCCATAGGTGCTGAAATCAAGCTCGGCCAAAGGTTTGGGGCCGGTGATCGGGTTGTCCCGATTGTCGAGCCGGACGAGAATCTCGTTCCGCCCACCCGGCCGCAAATGCGGGGTCAGATCAAGGGTAAACGGCAGCCATCCCCCCAGATGCGTTGTCACTTCCGTGCCGTTGACGCTGACCCTCGCGACATTCATCGCCGCTTCGAACCGGAGATAGACGGTCTGGCCGCGCCATGCCTTGGGCGCAATGAAGGTCTTGCGGTAGAAGGCCGTACCTTGCCACTGGTCATTGACGATGCGCGGCTCAATCCGGGGGGTGTGGGGCAAGTCGACTGGCTCAGTCTGGTCGGGATCAAACACCGCGGTGTCGAAGGGCGCGTCGCTGCGCTGGAATTGCCACCCGCGGTTGAAGTCGGGGCCGTGCGCTTGGGCAGGCAGCGCCAGAATGGCCAGTCCCAGCAAGCAAAGGTGCCAGGCGAGTTGCCTCATCTCAGTCACCGCGCGATGCTGCGATAAACCGTGTCGCACTGGCCCGCACCTCGCCTATCGAAATGCCCGGCCGATAGAGTCCAGAGCCCAGCCCGAAGCCCGCCGCCCCGGCAGCGCGCCAGGCTGCTATGCTCTCGGGCGTGATCCCGCCGACGGGCAAGATCCGCGTGCCACTAGGCAGCACCGCGCGCATAGCTTTGAGCACCGCAGGCGAGGCCGCTTCAGCCGGAAACAGCTTGAGCGCTGCGGCCCCGGCATCGAGTGCCGCCAACGCCTCGGTCGGGGTGGCGATGCCAGGCACAGCGATCAGTTCGCGAGCCGCTGCCTCAGTGATCACCGCGGGATTGCAATTAGGGGAAATGATCAGCTTGCCGCCAGCCTGCTCGACCTGCTCCACACTGGCGCGGTCCAGCACAGTGCCGGCACCAATTACAACGTCCGTCGCGGAAAAATGCCGCGCCAGCAGGCTGATGGACGCAAACGGGTCTGGCGAATTCAGCGGCACCTCGATGATCCGGAAGCCGGCCTCCACCAGCGCATCGCCTACCGCCACAGCCTCGTTTGGGGTGATTCCGCGCAGGATGGCAACCAGCGCACATTGCGCGAAAGCCTGTTCGAAGTGGTGTATCATTGTGACATGTCCCAAATGGCGGTGATCCCCGCGACAAAGGCTTCATGGCTATCAATCAGGGTCGCCTTGCCTCCCAGCATCAACACGGCGCGGCGATAGAGACCGCCAAGTTCTTCGTCGGCAAGGATGTAGACTGGCGCTTCTCCGACTTTTCTGAGTCGACAGGCTACGTCGCTGCCGATCAGGATTCCGCTGGCATAGGATGACGCATCACCATCCGGAAGCTTGCCAAGCACGCTGAGTGAGCGCACGGAGAACAGGCTTGCTGCAAGGTCGCGGCCGGCACCTTCGACGACGCCGTGGGTAAAGGCATCATTATATTGCACAGCACCTGTCAGGTGGTGTGCCAGCACGCCGCTTTTTCGCAACATGGCGAAGAGTTCACCGCTCATGGATGTGACGAAGTCTGTGATCTTGCCATCCCTGACCTCGGCCCACTTGCAGTGCGTTCCGGGCTGACACAGCCAGGCATCGTGCGGCACTAAGCTCTTTGTGACCGCCCCCAGCAGTTGGACTTCTTCACCGCGCATGACGTCGACACGGTCGCGGTCGTCGATGCAAAGGCCCGGTACGATTGCGATACGATCATCGATCCAATGCAGGCCGCCCGCCAATTCGGGAATGGCGGCAGGCAGCCCGATATAGCCAGCGTCGGTCCAGCCGAGGCTTGACCCAACCATGCCCGCCAACAAAATTGGCAAGTCGCCATATTCGATGCGAATCGACGCGATCTCCTCGCCATAGCCTGTCCCGGCCATGGCCAGCGCGCCGGTGTCGTCACGCTCGCTGCGCACAACCTTGCCCTGCACGATCAGGTAGATCCGTCGGTTGGTCGAACCCCAGTCGATGGCAATGAATGCGCTGTTCATGTCACCACCAAGTTGCGTAAAGGGCGAGCAGGATCGCGATGATGGCAACCCCGGCGATATTGAACCCTGCGGTGGTCGCAAACGACACGCCGTCCATCCGGATAAGGTTGCCTTCAATCTGCGCAGGCCGCACCAGCGACACCGCAACGGCCAGCGCGAGCGAGGCGAAGAACACAATCATCATCCGGTTCATGAAGGGGACGGCATTGAGCGCTTCGACCCCTCCCATTTCGGCTGGAAACCAGAACACGAAGCTCAGGACAACGGATGCCACGGCCCCGGTCAAGGCGCCCGCCTCCGTCGCTCCCCGCCAGAACAGCCCAAGCAGGAAGATGACCGTGATGCCCGGCGTTACGAAGCCGGAAAACTCCTGGATGTACTGGAATGCTTGATCAAGGCTTCCGAGCAGGGGCCGGGCAGTCAGCATCGCCAGAATGATTGCGATTGTTGCGGCTATGCGTCCCACCAGCACAAGATGGGCCTGCTGTGCGCTGTCATCGGTATCATGGGCGGCCAGCGACTTCGCGTCCTTGAACTTCGCGTAGATGTCGAGGGTGAAGATCGTCGCGATGGAATTGATCTTGGACGCGGTCGACGCGATGATCGCTGCAATCAGCGCAGCAAAGACCAGCCCGAGCAGCCCGACAGGCAGCAACGACATCATCGCAGGATAGGCCTCATCGGGCTTGGACAGATCAGGCTCCAGCACTACCGCCGCGATCCCGGGCAGTACGATAATGACCGGCATCAGCAGCTTGAGGAAGCCCGCAAACACGACCCCGCGCTGCGCCTCCTGCAGGTTTTTGGCGGCCAGCGCGCGTTGGATGATGTACTGGTTGAAACCCCAATAGCTGAGATTGGCGATCCACATGCCGCCGATCAGCACGGCAAGGCCCGGCAACTGCTTGTAATGTGGACTATCGGGTGACAGGATCATGTCGAAATGATCCGGCGCCCGACGGGTTAGTTCGGCAAATCCACCCAACACGCCCGCATCGCCGCCAATCTTGCTCAACGAGAGATAGGAAATCACCAGCCCGCCCAGCACCAGAAGAGTCACTTGCACGATATCGGTCAGAGCCACAGCCTTCAGCCCGCCGCGCAGTTGGTAAAGCAGGGCGAAGCTCCCCAGCCCCAGTAACGCCAGATCCTGATTGATGCCCGCCACGGAAGTCACCGCAATTGATCCCAGCCACAGGATCGAGGTGAGATTGACGAAGATGTAGAGTGCCAACCAGAAGATCGCCATCACGGTACGGATTGTCGGGCCAAACCGCTGTTCAAGAAACTGCGGCATCGTGTAGATCTGGTTGGCGAGAAAGATCGGCAGGAAATACTTGCCCACGATCAGCAGCGTAAGGGCCGCCATCCACTCGTAGGATGCAATCGCAAGGCCGATCACATAACCCGATCCCGACATGCCGACGATCTGTTCTGCAGAGATATTGGCAGCGATCAGCGAGGCACCGATAGCCCACCAGGGCAGGGTTTTCGACGCGAGGAAATAGTCGTTCGAGTCAGTCTTGTGGCCGGCCTTTTCTCGGCTTACCCATTGCGCAAGAACAAAAATTCCGATCCCGTAGGCAATCACTACGGCGATATCGACCGACGACAAGTTCACGCGATTCCCCTCTCGAACCCCTCTGCTGACTTGTGATTGCGTCTAACGCGACCCGTTCAGCCTATGAGAGCATATTTATATGATTTATTATACGTGTCTAGCATAAGGTTCAGTCGACGCCTATAACACCGACAAGGCGCCTCAGGGGGCCGTATTCACGGAGTTAAATGATGGAGCCGGGCCGCGCAAAGCCGCATCTGGGACGCAACCTGACCTACGGCATGCTAGACAGCCTGGGACGTGACATCGTGCTGGGCAAGTACACCAACCGCCCCTTCCCGACCGAAGCCGAGCTCACAGAACAGCACGGCGTAAGCCGTTCAGTGACTCGCGAAGCGGTCAAAATGCTGACGGCCAAGGGGTTGCTCAGTGCCCGCCCGCGGCAAGGCACTTCGGTGCAATCACCGGATAGTTGGAACCTATTTGACACCGACGTTCTACGCTGGCTGCTCGAACGGCGGTTTTCGATCGATCTGCTGCGCCAGTTCAACGAATTGCGTGTAGCCATTGAGCCCGAGGCCGCAGCACTGGCCGCCAAAGTGGCCGATGCCCATGACCTTGCCGCCATATCCGCCGGGCTAGAACGGATGCGCGAGGCGGAGCGTGGTTTCGACGACCCGCTTGATTCCGACATCGCCTTTCACATTGCCATTCTGCAGGCCACCAAGAACCCGTTCTATGCTCAATTCCAGTCGATTGTGACCACGGCCCTCCGCACCTCGATCAGGTTCACCAATCGGATCAAGGGACGGACCGCTAGTGTCGATGATCATTCTGCAGTTGAGAAGGCCATCATTCGGCGGCAACCGGATAAGGCCCGCAAGGCGATGCGCCATCTGATCGGAGAAGTGCTCGTTCTGATCGAGGATGCAGAGGCGGACGACACCAATGCTGGGGCCGCTTCAGCCTAACCCCTAAAACGCATGGTCGGCAGACCCTTCACTGCGGGATCGACCTCGAACAGCTGCCCTGCGAATCCTTCTTCAACGCCGTCTGCCGCCGAGGTGACGAACATGCGGTCGAGATCGGGACCGGCGAAGGTGCAACTGGTGATCTGACTGGCGGGCAGCGCTACCGCGCGGTCAAGCGTGCCGTCCGGCCAGAAGCGACTGACACGCCCCCCGCCCCAATGCGCCACCCACAGGCCGCCATCCGCATCGATCGTCATGCCGTCGGGGGAACCCCATTCGGGTGGAAATTCCAGATACAAGTGGCGCGGGCCGAGTGAGCCGTCTTGCGCGATCTCGAACCGGAATATCCGGTTCAGGGCGCTGTCGGTATGATACATCCAGGCGCCATCCGGTGAGATCGCGGGCCCGTTTGCAATGGCGTAACCGCTATCGACTTCGACAACGCTCAGGTCAGGATCGAGCCGGAACAATGCGCCTGATGCCTCCCCGTCTTCGGCTTTCATCCCAGCGAAGATGCGCCCTGCCCGGTCAGCCTTGGCATCATTCATCCGGTTGGCCGGATTCCCGGGCTGCAGTTCAGCGATGGGCGAGATGCACAGGGGATCAAGGTTCAACTCGGCAAAACCTTTGGCAAGACCGGCAATAAAGCCGGGGTGTTGCTCGCGCTCGATCACCCACCCGATCAGTTCGGGCATTGCCCAAGACGTGACGTGATCGGAAGCGAGAGACAGACGATTGACCCGCTGTCCGAGAATGTCGACCCAATAAACGGCATTGGCTCTGTCCGACCACATCGGGCCTTCGCCCAGAAGGTCGAAGCGATCGCGCGCAATGATCCTCCATTGATCAGCCATTACAGCACCTTAGTGGCTGTCACGTGGCACGCCGAAGTTTTGAGCGATGCGCTGGAAACTGGCCGCCTCCTCCAGAATGGCGCCGCTGTCAAACTGACCAACGAGGCTTCGCTGGATCGCTTGCCACGGCGTTTGCGATGGCGGCGCAATCCGGTCCGAACGCTCGCTGGCGGCGACCCGCCGCTCGGCAAGGTCCTCCGCGGATACCAGCATGTCGACCCGGCGCTGCCTGATGTCGATCCGGATCCGGTCGCCGGTTTGGACAAGCGATAGGCCCCCGCCCACAGCCGCCTCTGGTGCCGCGTTCAGGATCGAAGGAGAACCGCTGGTCCCCGATTGTCGTCCGTCGCCGATGCAGGGCAACTCGGTAATGCCGCGCCGGATTAGATACTGCGGCGGCCGCATGTTCACCACTTCCGCCCCGCCAGGGTAACCGACCGGACCGGCGCCGCGGATGATCAGGATCGAGTGCTCGTCCAACTGCAATTCGGGGTTGTCGATCCGGCTGTGATAGTCCTCGGGCCCATCGAACACGACCGCAGTGCCCACAAAAGCCTCCGGATCCTCGGGGTTGCTGAGATAAGTCTTGCGAAACTCGGCCGAGATCACGCTGGTCTTCATGACCGCACTATCAAACAAGTTTCCGCTCAGCACGATAAGGCCGGCCGCATCGAGCAGGGGCTGGTCATAGGGACGGATCACATCGCAATCAGAAATCTCGGCCTGCTCAATGTTTTCCGCCAAAGTCTTACCCGATGCAGTCAGCACGCTCCCGTCAAGCTCGCCTGCTTCGAGCAGCGTTTTCATCACCGCCGGCACGCCGCCTGCGCGGTAGAAATCCTCGCCAAGATATTCGCCGGCAGGCTGCAAATTGACCAGCAGAGGAATGTGAGCGCCCTGCTGCTGCCAATCCGCAAGGGACAGTTCCACGCCCATATGGCGGGCAATAGCATTGATATGGATCGGAGCATTGGTCGAACCGCCAATCGCGCTATTGACCTTGATCGCGTTGATGAAGGACGCTCGGGTCATGATGTCGGAAGGCTTGCGGTCTGCACGCACCATCTCAACAATCGCGCGCCCGGTTTCCCAGGCGCATTCCTGTCGGTCACGGTAGGGCGCAGGGATTGCAGCCGAGCCAGTGAGTGACATGCCCAAAGCTTCGGCGAGCGAATTCATCGTGGTGGCTGTGCCCATGGTGTTGCAGAACCCGGTCGACGGGGCCGATGATGCCACCAGTTCGATAAAGCCCTTGTAGTCGATTTCGCCCGTCGCCAGCATCTCGCGCGCACGCCACACAATCGTGCCCGATCCCGTGCGCTTGCCCTTGTACCAACCATTCAGCATCGGGCCGACCGACAGCGCGATCGCCGGGATATTCACGGTGGCTGCAGCCATCAGGCACGCAGGTGTGGTCTTGTCACAGCCAATCGTCAGCACAGTCCCGTCGATGGGATAGCCGTACAGCGTTTCGACGAGACTGAGATAGGCAAGGTTGCGGTCAAGTCCGGCAGTGGGGCGCTTGCCGGTTTCCTGAATGGGATGCACCGGAAATTCGATTGCAATGCCCCCCGCCTCGCGCACGCCCTCCTTGACCCGCTTGGCGAGTTCAATGTGATGGCGATTGCACGGCACGAGGTCGCTGCCTGTCTGCGCGATACCTATGATCGGCCGACCCGACTGGAGTTCTTCAAGGCTCAGCCCAAAGTTCAGGTAGCGCTCAACATAAAGCGCGGTCATGTCCGGATTTGCCGGGTTGTCGAACCATGCTTGCGAGCGCAGGCGCCTTGTTTCCACGTTATTATCGCCCATTGGTTAGCCTCATTCTGCCGCCCATTAGCAACGTCTGAGCAGCATTGCTAAGAGCTTGATAGCGAATTCATCCTGCGATAGGAACATATAAATAATATAAAAGGACGGTGAGATGGAAAGTTCGGGACGGCGGCCACTGAGGCTGGGATTGGTCGGAGTGGGCAAGATTGCCCGCGATCAGCACGTTCCTGCGCTCCGCTCCGCCGCCCCCTTCCAGCTCGTCGCAACCGCCAGCCATAATGGAGAGGTCGAGGATGTCCCTGCCTTTTCTACAGTCGAGGCGATGCTGGCAGCGACAGAACTGGACGCGGTCTCACTCTGCACACCGCCGTTTTCGCGTCTGGACATTGCCCGAACCGCCTTCGCCAACGGCCTTCATGTCATGTTGGAGAAGCCACCTGCGGCAACTCTGGGGGGCGCTGCTGCGATTGCTGCTCTGGCAGGTCAGCACGGACGGACCCTTTACACTACTTGGCATTCTCGCAAAGCTGCAGGCGTCAAGGCGGCGGCTGATTGGTGCCGCAGACACCCGATCAGATCGGCAAAGATCGTCTGGCATGAAAACATCAGGCAATGGCACCCAGGCCAAGACTGGATTATGGCGCCGGGCGGATTTGGCGTGTTCGATACGGCAATAAACGCACTTTCCATCGTGACGGCGATTTTGCCTGAGGAAACCATCGTTCATTCGGCCTGCCTGTACTACCCCGGCAATTGCGCCGCTCCCATCTCGGCAGTCGTGAAGATGCGCAGCGGCGGGTCGGTGATCGATGCGAGTTTCGACTTTCTGCAAAAAGGCGAACCAACGTGGACGATCACCCTTGAGGCAGACGATCACCAATTGGTGCTGTCGGACGGCGGCGCGACGCTGCACCTTGACGGCGGGTCGGTACCAATTGAACCACAATGCGAGTACGCCGCGCTATATCATGACTTTGCCGAACTGATCGCCGGCGGCAGGAGCGATGTCGATCTCGCGCCGCTCAGACTGGTTGCCGACATGCTCCTTATCGGCGACCGCCAAAAAACTGAGGATTTCGAGTTCTAGCCGCGCTGCAATTGGCTGAAGCCAACCGAAGGTGTTGTCAGAGTAAGTGCACCAAGCCGCGCGAGGACGAGTTTGGCTGCGACCAAAAAGGAACGTCTCGCTGAATTTTGGCCAAAGTCGCCCGTTCCTGGAACTTAGCCGGTGCTCTGCCACCTGAAAACTGGACCATTCGCGGCTAGAGTTTCCCGCCGTAAGCTTCCCTGGCTGGGCGAGGAGTTACGCCATGAAGGCATCGAAGTTCACGGACGCGCAGAAGGCGTTCGTCATCAAGCAGGGCGAGGAAGGTACGCCCGTGGCTGAGGTCTGTCGCAAGGCAGGGATCAGCCAGGCGACCTACTTCAACTGGAAGAAGAAATACGCGGGGCTGCTGCCGTCAGAGATGCGGCGGTTGCGCGAGCTGGAGGACGAGAACAGCCGGCTCAAGAAGATCGTTGCTGATCTGACGCTCGATCGCGAGATGTTGCAGGATGTCATCAAACGAAAGCTCTGAGGCCGGATCGCAAGCGCGAGATTATCGACGCGGTTCGGCAGGACTGGCAGGTGACGATCCGCAGGGCATGTTCAGCTTTGCACTTTGAACGTTCGACCTACCACTACCAGTCCCGCCGCACCGATCCGGCCTTTCTGAAGAAGCGGATCAGGGAGATCTGCGAGACGCATGTTCGCCCTTGCCCGTCCAGTGACTGCTCACAAAAAGCACGGAGGCGGCTCTACCGGGTGACACCGCCAAATGTCCGCATGGGGGTCGTTCGCAGAACTTCCTCTTTCGGCGAAAATCCGGGATAAATTGCCTGTCCAGTCTCGGGACGCATGCCTTTACCGGGAATTGCTGCTTTTGGGTGGTGAGCCGACACGTGCGATTTTTGCTTGCAATGTAACGGCCATTTCCCCGAAGGCTGACGCGATGTTCGCGCGTCTTCGCCAAACTCTCACTCGCCTGCTGGCAACTGTGTTGCTGATCACGATCAGTATGCATGCGGCTGTTCCCGCGACGGCCTTCGAACAGGCTCGTGGTTCGGCATTCAGCGCAACGACAACCGACGTCGCGGTTTTGGCAAGTTTTCGCCAGACTGAGCGGCCCGCCAGTGTGCAACCCGAGCCTGCCGGGCCGCCAACAGACAGTGCGCTTTACGTCTCCCTTCCAAGACACACGGGCCGCCCTGCGATTTTCAGGCCACTCCCGTGGTCCCACGCCCCGCCGCTCCCATCGATCCGTGCACGACCGGCACAGCCTCGGGCGCCTCCCGCTTTTTGAGCCTCACGTCATCGCCTTCTCAAGGGAGGCACAGAGCTCAATCAGACGAGGACAATCCTCATGGAAAATAATCACGAAGGCGCTCCCGCTACGGGGCGCCGCGACCGTATCATCACGCTTCTTGCAGAATACCCAAGTCTCGAAAGCGACGACCTTGAAGAACTTCTGCACTGGTTCCGAAAAGAAGCCTCGGCGCTAGACGTCGGGCTTATCTCCAGCGATCCGCGCCTAGCAGTGAGCTATGAAGTTCTGAAGCAGGATCATCTCGACCGACTCACAGGTTCGGATCTGTTCTGGTTCACCATCGTGGTCGGCACCGGCTTTGTTGTGCTTGCAATGCTGGTCTGGCCGGCAACATAAATGAGAGCCTGGGCGTGCAGCAACGCGCCCAGGCTTCCTGCCGCACGGACGGCCACCTTTGGCTCGCCGCAGGTCCTTAGCTGCCGTAGAGTGCTGCGAACAATTCTGTTCTCCAGAAGGCAGATCGAGTGCGTCGGCTAAGTATGCGTCATCGCAACGGAGACCGGGGTCTTCCGGGTCCTAGTGTCGCCTACCGCAATGACAGGAAGTGGGTGGAACAACGCCACAAGTCAGACTGTGCTCTGAAAGGATTCTGATCTCAAAATCTTGTATTGGGGGACGCCAGGCAACAGCGGAACCTACAACGGCCAAGACCACAGAATCAAAGGAGTTCCGACCAAAATGACCAATAGCGAAAGCGGTGCTCCGAGCCGTGCATAGTCTCCAAATCGATAACCGCCGGCACCAAACACGAGCGTGTTGCACTGATGCCCGATCGGGGTAAGGAAATCACAGCCCGCCCCTACGGCGATCGCAATCAGGAACGGCTCGGGCCGGAACCCAAGCTCCTGTGAAAACACCACAGCGATCGGTGCCATTACCAACACGGTATCCCTTCCCGCCATGCCCAATATCGCCCGAACATGATCCAGAGCCCTGCTGCTTGCGGCCGGCATCAGGGAATTCTCCGCGCATGGGTAGCTGAACGACTGGTGTCAGCATGCGACCTGATTATGGAGGAACGATGGCCCGCCAGTTCACACTTGCTGCTTTGCTGTTAGCTACGATGGCCTCTGCGGCGATGCCCGACGCTGCCAATGCGCAATCAGGGCAAGGGACAGACGGTTCGATTGCCCATCTGCCTTCCCTTCGGGGCGATTACTTCCTTCTAGAATCGCAAGCTGTCGGAAGAGCTTATCACATCTATGTGCGCCTACCGGAGGGCTATCAAGAGGACGAAAACCACCGCTATCCGGTGGTCTATCTTCTCGATGGCGATTCCACGTTCCCGATGCTCGCGCCGTTGCATCTCTTCATGCACTACGATGACAAGCTTCCCGAAGCGATCCTTGTCGGCATCGCTTACGGTGGATTTCAGCCGAGCATAAACAAACGGGACGTGGATTTCCGGCTCGTCATGGACGACGGAAGTGAAGGCGGCGCTGCGCGGTTTCTTGCGATGCTCGAAGGCGAACTGCTCACTCGGATCGATCGGCAATTCCGAACCGATCCCGAGCGCCGGGTGCTTGTCGGTCAAAGCCGTGGAGGTAGCGCGGTGTTGCAGGCAGCATGGCTGAAGCCCGGCCTGTTCTGGGGCCATATCGCGAGCAATCCGGGGCGTGAACCTGACACCGGGCTGCTGTTCGGAATGAACCGGGCGCCGCCGCAAAGGCCGCGCGGCGGGCATTTAATTGTGGCGTCGGGTTCGCAGGATAGGGATTACCTGCGCGGAACGGCGCTTCAGTGGAGAGACCAGATCGCATCGCGCGACGACCTGCCATGGGAAACGCACTTCATAGACATCGAGGGCGGCACTCATGCCGCCAACCTCGGCGACGCCTATCGCCGTGGGATGAAGATAATGTTCCCTGTTCCGGACGAGCCGCAGGACTAGGACAGAGAGCTGTTCCGCGATCCTCCCGCTGGCATCCCTCGAGGAGTGCGCGTCCGAATTGGGGTCATTTTGAGAATATCAGCTTTTGGTGGGAACGAGGCTGAAGCTGCCTAGCGGTTTTCGGGACCGCGCTGGTCGGCGGCGAATGACTTCAAATGGGTGGGACGCCGAATGTCCAAATTTGCTTCGCTGAGCAGTCAAACGCGGCGCCTACTCCGCTTCGAGCTCGCGCAGGCTGCGGCCCTGCGTTTCGCGGCCGAACCACGCGATCAACCCTGCCGACACCACCGTCGGAACCAATAACGTCAGCGCAGCGCCCACCAGCGTTGGAGCGAAGCCCGCCAACGCGGCGATCTGCACGGCGACCCCTCCGAATTTGCTGCTCCCGGCGACGAGCCCCGTCGCCCGCCCGCGCGTGCCGAGCGGATAATTCTCCGCCGTGTACGGCAGCAGCACTGCTATCGTACCGTTGGTGCCGACGATCAGGACCGCGATGACGGCCACCAGCAAGGGTTCCCAGCTCAGCACTGCGGGCGGCAGCAGCGCACCGACGAGACCGATGACGGTCAGGCCGACCGTGCCCACCAGCGTCCACTTGCTGCTGCGCCGCGCGTATAAGAAGGCAGCGAGAAGGATCGTGGGCAAGGCCAACAGCGAGGACTTGGCAAGGATCCCGCTCGCCACCGCGGCGCTGTAGCCGCGCGCCTGCAGATCGGACGGAAGCCACAACAACAACCCGAAATTGACGAAGCTCCAGCACAGCGCGGTCGTTACCAATGCAGCGGTGATGCGGCGGTGATCGGCCGGGGCTGACGCATCGGCGCCGGCGGAGTTTGTGGCTTGCTGCGGCCGGGGCTTGGGCACCAGACCGAAACGGTGCTGCATCCGCTCAAGCTCGGCCACACGGCCCCGCTCGGCGAGGAAGCGCGGCGTCTCCGGTATGAAGCGCGCCAAGGCAAGTAGCAGCAGCCCGCTCGGGAAACCCTGTAACCAAAGCGCGCGCCAGCCGTAGACCGGCTCGAGCACATAGGCTGCCCCGCTCGCGGCAAGATAGCCGCCCACCAGCCCCGTCCCGCCGACCAGCACCAGCACCCAGCTGCGGTGGCGCGGCGGCATGACCTCAGCCAGCAGCGTGTAGATTACCGGCAGCATCCCGCCCGCCGAGATGCCCATCAGGAAGCACATCACCAGGTTCCAGACGAAGGCTGGCATCGCACCACAGATCGCGGTCGAGACGAACAGGATGGTCGAAAGTATGATTGAGACCCGCCGCCCGTAGACGTCCGCGAGCCAGCCCCACAGGAACGAGCCGACCGTGGTCCCAGTCAGCGCGACCAGCGGCAGCAGCGCAGCCTCGGACTTGGCGATCCCGTATTCCGCGGAGAGGCCCGGCAGCACGAAGCCGAGCGTGGCGGGCTTCATCACGTCGATGACGAGGCCGAGCGTCAGCACCAGCAAGGTCGCGGCGTGCCAGCGGCCAAGCGGGGTGCTGTCGGGTGCCTCGTAGTCGGTCCCCGCATCGTAGCTGTGCTGGCTTCGCACCTTCGGCAGCGCCCCGAAACAGGCGAGCGGCACGCCCACCGCGATCAGTGCCATGCCCAGCCACATGCTGCCGTCCATCGGCATGCCTGCAAGGTGATTGCCCATGGAGTGGGCCATTGCCAGCATCGGCAGATGCAGCAGCACGCCCCCGCTGATCGCGGCGCACCCCGCCCAGAAGAACGCCGCGCGCTCCCCGATGATCGATATTTTGCCCACGGTTGTCGCCACTTGTCTGGAGTAGGTGGAAGGCTCTCCACAGGCAAGTCGCCCAAGAAGCGCGCATGCGGTCCGTTTCGAGATCGTTTGAAGAAAGTCCGCTCTCGGCGAAAATCCCGCCTAAGCTGCCTGTCCGTTTTCGGGAACGCGCACCATCACCTGCAACGACTAGGATTGGGTGGTTTTCGGAATGGCGGCTTATGCGTAGCGGCCCCACGCTCAACGCTTTCAAGCCGGTCGAGCTTGTCATTCCGATGCTTGGATACAAGAACCACATCAGCATCGACAGAGCTCATGGGCTGATCCAAACGTGGGATGCCAGCGCAGCCAACGCCCATGATGGTGCCGACTTCCGGGCCTGAGCAGCAAAGGGAAGACCAGCTCTGGGGTGTAAGCCGACCATATTCGGGCGATAAAGGTTGCTGGAAAGACGCAGACACCAGCACCGCAAAATTCTTTGCGCACCTTGTCCGCTTTGTCGATGTTTTCTGGTTTTACATGCGAAAGGAAACAACATGCGGTCTTTGATGATGTTAATCCTGCTGGTCTGCGTTACGGCTTGCGGGGAAGCCGACCAAGCGGAGACCGTTGGCGCGGCGCAAGGTGCTCAGCCAGCGGGCAACAGCAGCGCTGCAAGCCTTGGCGACGGCGTTGGTGAGACCATCGCTGCCACGCGCGCCGAGGTGGAGGAGGCATGGAAGTGCCGCGGGCTGATCGCCGCCGCCGCCGCTGCGAAAAAAGTGCTCCTTGCCGGTGAGCTGCCTGCCGCGCTGGCAGAAATCGATACCGCGATGACCGTCTATTGGGACGACCGCGTCGGCCGTCTGAAGGCGCCCGATATGAGCGAGGCCGATGTCGACGCGCTGGTGGTGAATTCCACCAGAAACCTGGTCACCCGCGATGCTCTGGAGCGCGAATTGCCCAATATCAGCGCCTGTATTGCGGTCCAGAAGGGAGCCTAGCTCCCGCGCCCCAAGGGGCTGACGCATGAGGCTTTGCCTTTGAAGCTCGCGGCGCGAGGGAGCAGCGTGGCGGCGCTGCATATCCGCTTTGGCCGCAAAAAGGGGTTTAGAGGAACAGAGCCGCCTCCGACCATAGAAATAAGGACGCCCCGCCATGATCAAATGCAAAGCTGCGCTTGATACCAACCGGACCAGCCGCCCCTCTGCCATCACAAGCCACCGCAAACGTAGCCTACTGCGGCTTGGCACGGCTTTGGCTGTGCTGGCCGCGGGGCAGCAGGCGTGGGCGGCCGACTGCCTCGAGATCGAGGCCGCCAAACCGGAAGCTGCGGTGCCAGAGGTTGCCACAGTTTATCAAAGCAACAGGTGGTATTTGGATTGCCGACGAATCAAGAAGGGCGATGTCACTTCGGTAGGTGGTGGGCAGCCAAATTGTGACCCGGCTGATCCGTCGGCGAAACAGTTCACTGGTTTGCTTGAACAGGCACTGGACTGGTACAAAATCTATGACCTTGAGCCGCTGGACATTAAATCCATCAATATATCTGGCGACAAAAAATATTTTTCAATAATAACTCGTGCCGACAAATATGTTGATACAAATCAAAATCCGGCATATTATGTCAGAGATAATACAATTATCGTATTTTCGGCGATTGATATAACTTGCGCGGCGCGCAGCAAGGATTTGGACGACACAGCAATTCTCGCGAGTTATGTCGGTCATGAAATGTTCCATGCCTTTCAGTCGCAGGCATCATTCGGTTCCACCTTCTGGAAACAGCCTCAGCGCGCGATATATGGCGCATGGATACACGAAGGCATGGCCGAAGCGGTGGGCACTGCCTTTGCCGCTGTTGCAACTGATCGCCAGCCGTACTTCTTGCGTGAAACCTTCTATGATGTACCGCTACACCAGTCCAAGACCGGATATGACCGCGCTCATTTCTGGTATGGTGCTGGCGGAAAGCTGGATGACTTCCCGGTCAATTTCCTGCGCGACATTACCCGCGCCAACGAGAGCGGTGAACTGTCGCCAGCCGATCCGGGGATCAGCTTCATTGACCGGATGTTCCGGGAACGCGGCTCCTCCTTGCGCGAAGTCTATGGCCGGGTCATCGCGGAAAATGGTAACGACCAGAAGTATTACACGTCCACCGGCGGCGATGTGCCGAGAATGGCCTTCGACAAGCCGACGACCAAGGATGGTTTGATTTCCGATGAGCAGGTGATCAATCGTCTGGCCACGTCAGCACTGATGTTTGAATTGAATCGTTCGCTGCTCGCACCAGTGAAGCTTGATCAGCCGGGGATCGTGGTGACCAGCTTCACCGCTGACATCGAACGCATGACAGCAGCGCCGCATCTGGGCCTTGCGGTCAGCGGCCAATGGCTTGATGAAAATCCGTTCGAGCGGGTTTATCTCAACCGTAGCGGGAATATTGAGGTGCTTGGCCGTGCGACAAATGTCGCTAAGTCCAACCCAAACGCCACCAATGCCCAGAGGGTCAACTTCGTCGGTACTGCGCGCCATGTGCGGGTGGCGGGGCCATCTTGCATCGGCGTTGGCCGCACAGCCGAAATTGTGGTCGAATATATCGATGGGGAAGGTGGCAAGGTTCCGGACCTTGAGTTCCAAGCGAAGGGCCGCCCCGGCGCATTTTCAGGCCGCAATTTTACTCCCAAGGCCACGGGCCCGCACGTTTTGCAGGTGAGGGGCTATAGGTCTCTCTCAGCACAAGACTGGGAAACCTTCACCACGGTCAACGTGCGCTCGCGGGCCTGCGGCGTCACCATGACCATCTATGAAGGCGGGAGCCTGTCCGGCCGCATGGTCTATGACGCTTCGAGCGATGCAACCCGGATGGAATCGGCCGAAGGTGAGGTTGGTTATGCCGATGCCGATGGCATCGTCGGTCGGGATGACCAGACGGGCCAATGGGTGCGTGCCTCCAATATGAACGCTAACGGGGCGGCATTTGGATCGGCACTCGGATATAGTCTGAGCGGCCCTGGCGGACCCGGGGCCGCACTGGGACGGGTTATGCCCCACCGTGGTCCGCTGAACATGACTGAGCTTTACAAGGAGATGCGCAAATCACTGGGGCAGGCCATGGGGTTGCGCCCGCAGTCGGTCCCGTGCCCAACGAAGGGCTCTGGCTGTGTTCGTTATGATGTGCCCGATCCTGAGGAAGGTGGAACCATGGCGCTGATCTTCGACCGCGATGGCGAGCCGGTGCTGGTTGGTGATCCCAACGGCGACCGGGCTGAGTTCACCTACGAAGATGATCCCGTGGTGGTGCCAGCGGCGCGGCGGGTCAATTGAGGGCGAAAGAATAACGAAGGCGCAGCGCTACTGCGCCTTCGTTACAGGGTCTGCGTTGCATCAAACCGGATGTCCCAACCGGCGCGGGCATTGGTGATGAAGCCGGCAAAGCGCGCGGGTCTGCGCGCCCCGGTGGGGCGGCGTTGCAGCACGAGGATAGCGGGATCGCTGTCATCCGGAGACAAGCGCAGCGCCAGCACCAGCGTATCGCCGATCACGCGCGCGGTATCGGTCCCATTGGCGCCGATCCACTCGCAGGGCTCGTCTAGCGGATCAGGGCAGATCGCCTGGCGCGCATCCCAGCTGACCGTTGCGGTATCGGCTCCGCGATCCTGAATGACTTGCATCCCGATCAGGTCAGCCCCTGCCAGCGTACGGATGCGCGGATCGGTTCGAGTCAGCGCATAATTCCCCTGCCAATCGCTCGGCGGGATCGCGCCGTCATTCTCCTGCGCCGAGGCGTTCGGAGTCAGACCGATCATCGCGGTGGCAGCGAGCATGAACGTGCGGCGCATCTACTGCGCCGCCGGAATGGTATAGCTCATCTGCACGACCGCATCGGTCGGCGATTTCTCGATCACGACGATGTCCAACGTCCGGCCATCAGCATGCTTTCCGGCAATCAACGTTTCCATGGTGTTGCGGACCTTTTTTGCAGCGGCGACTTGCGGGGCAAACCCGGCTTTCGTCAGCGCATCGGTATGAAACGCGACCGCGTCTGCCGCGCTGCCCGGCGCGTCGTACATATCCATGCCGGTGGACCGCAGCGCATTGTTGCCGCGCATCCCGGTCATGTAATTGCCGCCCGGCATCGGCTCGACGAAGGCTGGCATGTCATCGGGAAAGGGACGCCCGGCCGCTTCACTTTTCAAGACGGCGGCGACGCCCGCGGCCGCAGCCTCGGCAGCGCCTGGGTTACCGCTGTCATTCCCGGTTTCGCTGCCGCAGCCGGCGAGGATCAGAGCCAGCGCTCCGCTTATGGCAATGCGCATCATGTCATGCTCCTCCCGATCAGCCTGTGGTTCGCGAGTGCACGAGGTTGAGCGATGCCTTGCCCGCATCGTCAACGACGATCATCACCATCAGCGATTTGGATTTATCTTCGCTTTCGCCCATCATCTGGACCATCTGGGGGGACTGCGTTTCCATGCCGATTTTTAAGCCATTGCGGGCCATTGAAGCGCGGTAGAAAGCGATCAGATCAGCGGGTGACTGGGATGTCTCGAATGTGACCGAGCCCCCCGTCTTGCCGTCTTGGTTGACGGCCATGTTGTGGATCGCATTGGAGCCCGAAGGCACTTCGGCAAAGTCGGGGAGATCGGAAACGGATACGCCAACCCCGGTCACACCGCCGATGACCGCCTTGACGGCCGAGGCACCGACTTCAGCCTCGGCACTGCTTGCGGCATCACTCCCGGCATTCTCGCCGCCGCATGCGGCCAGCAGGAGCGTGGCCCCGGCCAAAGCCGCAAGACGCTGTGCAATATTGCGATTGGTCATTTCTCAAATCCTTGATGAATGTGATGGAGGCGGCAGGCGCGATGATCAGAAGGGCAGCTTGCCGCCGATCACATCGCGCACGCCTTCGCGCACCTTGTCGGCCGCAGCGCGCTCGGCCTCTTCTGCGGCTTCCCGTGCGAGCCGATCGGCCACCGTCTCGCTTGTGGACGGCCGCTTTTTGCTCTTCTTGTCACTGGTGGAACCCGCTGCCGCTTGCGTGGGGGCGGAGGCCGGCACCTGACCGGTCAATGTGCCGTTCCAACCGGCGAAGTAACCGTCCTCAGGGTCAGCATCGCAGGTGCCGTGCACGCCGGTAAAGCTCTTGCGATCCGCGGAGAAGCTAAGCTTAAACCGTCCAAATACGAGTTCGCCGCCACGTGCAGGATCACACACACGCTGAACATAAGTTCGGCCTTCTTTTTCATACCAATAGCCGACGAAAAATGTGCCGTCGAAGGTGCCCTCTAGGCGTCCTTCAGTGATCGTGCCGCCGCCTGACTGATAGATGCTGTCAAAGAAGGCATCATCCTGCGTGACACGATATGTGCCGGTCATCTGCGGGCCAAAGGGGGACAAAGTAAGAGCTGGAGTCGCGCCCGACTCGACTTGGGTGGCGTAAACGCTGTTCATCTGTGCGGGCGCGGCGGGCGCGGCTGCGGTCGCCGCGCTACCAGAAGGCGCATCGCCCTGCCCAGCAACAACCGCAGCGACCGGCGCGCGGCACAGCACTTCGGACAAGTTCCCGCTGGGGGTGACCTGATAGGCCGCCGCCGCGCTGTAGGAACGGGTGCGGCAGAAGCTGGCTGCGGCCGCTTGCTGGCACTGGGTCAGGGCGGCCCCCTTGGCGTTGGTGGTGCAAGCACGCACGGATTCGTTGTTGACCAACGGCGCGCAGAAAAACCCAGACGTCGGCCCGCGCCCGTCGACGCAAGTCGCTGCCGCCGGCGCGGCGGCCGGAGCAACCGTACGCTGCTGCGCGTGGCCGCTAACGGGGATCATCAAGGCGCTGACTGCCAGAGCGACAAACATGGCATCGGTGGAGATCGGCATCAATTTTTCCTTCCTGAAATCAGCGCGCGGCGCTGTCAGAATGCAGAACACGGATTGGAGAAATTTGCGGACAGGCGATCGCGGTCGCGTGGATCGGACATTTGCTTCCCCCCTGAAAATAGTCCGGTTGCGGGCCCTCCCACTGGCAGAACAGCAAAGCTCCCCCAAAGCGGACATGCGGCGCAAAAAAAGTTGCGTTACAGCCTCATGGCCGCTTACCAAGTTGCCGGGGGAAAGGTGTATTTTCGCCTTTCCAAGTGATTGGGCATATTGCTGATGAACCAGAATTGGCCCCGGCTATCGGCGTTGATCGATGAAGCCATGGAGCTGCCACTGACCGAGCAGCGCGGGTTTGTAGCGGCGCAAACCGATGGCGATCCCGATTTTCAGGCTGCCGCCTTTCATTTCATCGACAGTCTGCATTCCGGCCTTACCGGTTTCATGCGCACAGGAGCGATGGGAGTGGATCAGGCGAACCGCCCACCGCCCCTGAATGAAGGCGAACGCATCGGTGTCTGGGCGATACGGGGCCTGATCGGCGAAGGAGGCATGGGCCGAGTCTATGCCGTCGACCGGGTCGAGGGCGGCTTCACGCAGGCCGGGGCGCTCAAGCTCAACGATGCTCTACCCGGCACAGACTTGATGGTGATGACGCAGGAACGTCAGGTCCTCGCCGACCTTGATCACCCCTCGATTGCGCGCATCCTGGATGGTGGCACCCTGCCCGACGGGTCAAGCTGGATGGTGATGGAGCGGATCGACGGTCCGACCATCGATCGCTGGTGCGCCGACCATCGGCTCGGTCTGGCAGAACGAGTGCGGCTGGTGCTCGCCGCTGCTGATGGGTTGGCGCAGGCCCATGCGCGGCTGGTGCTGCACCGCGACCTCAAGCCATCGAACATTCTGGTCGATCCGATGGGCCAGCCACGCCTCATCGATTTCGGGATCGCCCGGCGGCTTGGCAGCCATGATGCCGCCGCGCCGGAGCGCCTGTCGCTGGCCTATGCTGCGCCGGAATTGGTCGAAGGCCTGTCGGTCGGCCCGGCGACCGATGTTTATGGCTTGACGCAAGTGCTGCACGAATTGCTTACCGGGCATCCCGCCGTCCGGCGCGGCGGCCTGCCTGCCGGCATCGCGCTGGCAGTGGATGGCGATACTCCGGCAGCGACCAACCGGCCCGCCCTGCTGCCCGACGTTGCGCGGCGCGCGCCATCTGCTTTGTTGGACGATGTTAGCGCAGTGCTGGCATGTGCGCTGAGCAGAGATCCGGCGGCGCGCTATCCAACCATGGATGCCTTTGCCGGCGACCTGCGCCGGGCGCTGGCAGGCCACGCAGTCGAAGCGCGCAAGCACGAGCCGAGCTACCGCTTTCGCCGCTGGCTCACGCGCTTCAAATGGCCGGTGGCGGGCGCTGCTGCGATTGCGCTCAGCCTGACAGGCGGGCTCGGCGCTGCGCTCTGGCAGGCTCGTGATGCGAGAGCCGCCCGCGATGCTGCGGTGGTCGAGGCTGACCGGACCGAGGCGGTGCGCCAATCGCTGTTTCTGGTGCTGGGCGAATCGACCGAGGCGGCGGGGCCTGACGGATCGCGCAAGGACGTGCTCGACCGCGCATCCGAACGCCTGACGCGCGAATTTGCCCGCGATCCGGCGCATTTTGCCCCGGTTCTCAAGGCGCTTGGCGAGCTGTACTTTCATTCCAACGACTATCCCGGTGCCATCGGCCTGTTAAAGCCGGTCGCTTCCCTACCGCTAGGCAGCCCGGCCGCGCAGTCCGGCAAGGTGCCACCTGAAGTGATTGCCGAGGCCAAGGTCGATCTCGCGCAGGTCTATCTGCGTACTGGTGAGCCCGAACAGGCCCGCGCGATGCTCGCCGCCGCTCAGGCATTCTGGGCCAGCGATCCGGCCCGCTGGCAGAGCGACATGATCGAGAGCCGTCTGACCGAGGCGCAGGTTGTGCGCGATCTCGACAAGGACCCGCCCCGCGCCGCAGCGATCCTGCGCCGCGCGCTGGCGGAACGTATCGCCATGTCAGGCCCCGCCAACCGCGATGTGGCGATCTTTCAGAACAATCTCGGCAACGTCCTGTCGACCATGGGGCAGCATGACGAAGCCGCAGCATCCTTCCGGCAGGCTCAGGCCACTTGGGCCGCAATCGGGGCGGGCGAAACGCCCGATGCGATGAACACGCTCAACAATCTGGCGGCGAGCGAGGTTCTGGCTGGTCGTCCGAAGGCAGCGGTGCCGCAATTTGCGGAAGCCGTGCGGCTGCGGCGTGCGCTGTTCGGCCCCTCGGCCGCGTTGGCGGCGCTGATCAATAACCACGCCAAGGCCTTGCTGCTGACAGGGGATGCCGCCCAGGCCTTGCCGCTTGCGCGCGAGGCAACGGCGATGGCGCGCGAATTCGCTGGCGAGGGATCGATGCTCCATGCCGCATCTGCCGCAGGGCTAAGTGAGGCCATGCTGGGAACCGGGCAGCAAGGGGACGCCTTGCTGACAGCGCAGTTAGGGTATCTCGCCGCGCTCCAAACTTCGGGTGCGGGCTCGCCGCCCGAAATCGTGGCGCTGATCGCGCTCGCCCGAGCGAATGCTGCTAACGGCAACAAGGGTGCCGCGCGTGATCAATTGGCGAGTGCGGAAAAAGGCGTGGCGGCGATGGGGCCGGCAGGAGCGCGGCTCAGTGACGCTATCCGCGATATTCGCAAGCGCTACGGTCTTTGAAACCGGGCCCCGGTCCGGGCTTTAATCGGATCCCGGCAGGTCGCCATCCGCGAGCAAGTTGCGCAGCAATGCACGCGCCTTGACCCAGTCGCGCCGCACAGTGCGATCCGTCATGCCGAGCAAGCGCCCCGTTTCCTGATCGTCATAGCCGCCGAAAAACCGGCATTCGACCACCGCCGCCAGCCGCGCATCTATGCTCTCCAACTTACCCAATGCATCATCGAGCGCGATCAATTCGGCATCGCTCTGCCAGAACACCGGCACGTCATCGTCAAGCGGCAGTACCACTGCACCGCCACCACGCCGCTGGGCGACGCGGCCGCGCGCATGATTGACCAGCACCTGCCGCATCGCGCGCGCCGCCGTGCGCAGGAAATGCTGTTCATCGGCGAAGCGCGGCGAGCGGCGGAGTTTCAGGAAGACTTCGGAAATGAGCGCCGTCGACCGAAGGGTTTCCGGGCTACCGAACCGCGAAGACAGCGCGCCTGCGATCATACGCAACTGCGGATAGAGCGCCTCGACGAGAACGCGGACATCGTCTGCGGTATCGTCGCCGTCAGCCATGCCCGCGCCTTCCTTCCCTTTTGAACCTACCGAACGCCAGGCGATGGGTATGGCCGAGCGCGGGCATAATCAAATGCAAAGTCCGCCGGTTCCTCAAGCCCGCCATGTCCGCTTTCGCGGTCGGAGCGTGTTTTGCTTGCCGGGGAGCGCGAAATTGCAGCGCGGCTCCGGGTGCTATCCTCACTGGAAGGAATGATCATGACCATCAGCAGGCGCAGACTTATCGTCGGTACCGCATTTTTGGCCGCTGGCCTTGCGACGAGCAGCATCAGCTTTGCCGCCCAAGCCGGGTCGATCACAATCGAGATCGACAATCCCGAGGCGTTCAAGGGCATGACAGGACGCAAGCTGCGCGCAGCCCTGATGCGGGCTATGCGGTTCAGGTCGGAACTGGGTATAACGGTCGAGGCGCAGTTCCTCGCCGCCCGGATCGATGATGGCGCGGTGACCGATCTGTTCGCCTCGCCCGGGTTCAAGCTGGGTGCAGGCGATGTCGCCTTTCCGGGCGATATGTTCTTTCCGGGCGACATGTTCTTCCCCGGAGATATGTTCTTCCCCGGTGACATGTTCTTTCCTGGCGACATGTTCAAACCTGGTGTCAAAATGCCCGCCAGCCAGCGCGACCGCGCCACGCGTGCGCTGATGATGGACATCGCGAAATCCACCCTGGGTGAAGGCGGCGCGCCCAACGGCCTCGTGTTCTTTGTGTTGGTCGCCGATGCTGCCACCACCAGTGCAGGGCTCGGCGTGCCCACACGCCCGGCAGGCTAATCGTGCCACAGGGTCGCAGCACGGCACTGGTCGCAGGAGACGGCCCGGCCGGATTGATCGCTTCATTGGTGCTCGCAAGAGCGGGCGTGCCGGTGACCTTGCTCACCGGCGCAGCATCGCCTCAGCACAATCACGTGCACACGATCACCGCAGACACGCTGCGCGCCATTGGCCTGCTGGTCGGCACGCCGCTGACCGGCTGTGGCGATCATCCGGCATGGCAAGTGACCGGGCACCAGCTTGTGCGCGCGGTGGATCGCCCAGTGCTGGACGCAAAGCGGCTGACGGCTCAGTTGCGCGGGCTGCTGGCGGGCCCCGGCCACGCTCCGATCACCGTTCTTGCCTGCGGAACCGCTAAGGCTCTTGCCGACAAAGCGCTCGACTGGCTGGCCGATGCGAACCGAACAAGCGCCGATCTGTGCATCGATGCAACCGGCGGCAGTCGCTTGATCCTCAAGGCGCGCGAGCCGCGGCTCGATCTGCTCGAAACAGGGGGCCATAGCGTCTACAGCAGCTGGCAGGGAACCGCCGCAATCGCGCACCCGCAGGTGACGCTCTGCGAGACCTTGGCTAGCGGCAGCACGGCCCTGATGGCGATTGACGGGCATCGGGTGACGATGACCCGGCAATCCGATCACCTCGTGTCCCAAGACGAGCGCGATACCTGGCTGAGCGCCCTGGCCGCCATTGCGCCTGCGGAACTCAAGACCACTTTGCTTTCGACCCCATTCGGCAATCACCGCCTCGCCCACCGCGCGCCGATGGCCCGCCGAGCCGCGATTGAAGACATGCGCCATCAGACAGGAGCCGTCCTGCTGCCAATTGGCGATGCGCTTCTGCAAACGGCGCCGCGGATGGGCAAGGGCTTTGCCCAGCTGGCAGGCCAGTGCGGGCAATTGCGCGCGCATTGTGCCGCGCCGTGTGGCAACTGGGCCGGGCTGGCGCAGGCGCTGGCCGAGGGGGCCGATGCGGCCTTCATGATCGCAGCGCTGGTCGGCGCCGCCATCGACGCGCGAGCGCCGCAGGCTCAGACGGCCTGACCATCGCGCGAACAAGGTTCCGACACCCGAGCGGGGAAGCAAGCGCTGCTGCGCGCGACCGACATTGTCTTAGGGATTGAAGCCATCCGATCTCAATCGCCCTCGTCAGACCGAAGCGGCTAGCATGCCGAGGAGCGGGAAATCGAAGCTATACCAATCACAGTTCTTGTGAGCTACATCCTACCGGTCGAATGTCCGTTTCGGGGTCGGAAGCCGAACGGCAGGAACTTTTTAAAAACGGGGCAAAGCCGCCATTCGCGGCCCGATCTGAGCCGTGACGGCTCCCGACCAAAGCCGGTCATTCCCGGCCGTCGAACTGAATGTCTGGTCGCGCCAGGAGCCGACATTCCGTTTTTTGAGATCGCGAGCCGTTCTCGCTCACTGCGGAAGCTGACCGGGATCTGGTACGCTGCTTCTGCGTGCCAGTCTCAGAACCGTGCGATCAGACTAATCCGGGCGATGCCGCGTTCAAAACCGGTCGATGAGGCCGCGCTGGATGAGCTGTAGTCGTAGGCTGCCTCGATATCGACGGCGGGGGTAAGCTGCTGGCGCAGGTAGGCGCTGGTGCTGAGAATGAAGCGCTCGGCGCTGCCGACATCGCGCTCCGCCCCGGCGCTGGCGCGCAAGCCATACCATGTTCGCGGGCCTGATCGCGCGCGCTGGCTGCTCGGCCGGCTCGCGCGTGACACCCGAAGCGAAGTCCGCATGGATGCCCGCCGCTTCGACCAGTCCGACGGGCTGGACGTCGAACAATTCAACCTCGGCGCGGATTATCGCTTCGCCGATGGGCGTGGCCGGATCGGGCCGCGGCTGCAACGTGCCGCCTTCGATCCCTCGGACGCATCCGGCGACGTGTTCACCGTCACGCGCATTGCCGCGAGCGGCGGGTGGCGCCTGTCGGACGCGGTCGATCTCAACGCCAACATCGGCGTCGACAGCATTGATGCGCCCGGGCCAGGTGGCACGCAGACCTTCCTGACCTACGACGCCTATGCCTCGTACTTCCCTAAGGACCGCGTGCGGATCGACCTCGGCGTCCAGCGCTTCACGCTCGACAGCGAGCCGACCCTGCGCGACCGGGTAATCGCGAACCAGATCAAAGCCTCGGCCGATCTCCAACCGACCGAGCGCAGCCGCCTCACCGCCCGCGCCGCCACCGCCGATTATAGCGACGGCAACCGCCAGTGGTGGTGGCAGGCCGAGTTCGAGCAGCGCCTCGCGCTCGCGCCGCGCATCCATGTCGGGGCGCGCTACACCGGCACCAGCTTCCGTCTGGTGGGTCAGCCGGGCTATTTCAGCCCCGGAGAATATCACGCCCTCGAGGCGACGCTGCGGATCGACGGGCAGGCAGTCGAGTGCGCAGGCCGCCGCGATGACGCGCTCGGCCACGGCGTCCTCATTGAACATCGGCAGCTGCACGCAGACCTTGGGCGTGCAGCGCGGTAGATTGCCGGGGCGCGGCGGGCGGCTGATGATGCGGAAATAGTCGAAGCGCTCGATCAGGCCGAACATCAGGAAGGAGAGGATCGCGAGGAACGGCAGGTGCAGTACCGCTGCCAGCAGCCATTCGCGCCAGCCCGCAGGCTGCTCGCCCGGCTCGTATTGCATGATCGTCAGCGTGAACAGCGCGCACCACAACGCCATGGCGGCGAAAATCGCGACATCGGCGCGCTTCATGGCCGACCACCGGCGAGAGGCAGGCTCTCTGGCGGGGCGGAGGGGGTGTGGGCGTTGGGCATGGGGGATCGGCGTGACATGCACGGTCTTCTCCTGGACATGAGGGAAGACCCGCCGCCGACCCGCGACGGGAAGAGATGGTGCCATCCGGTCGGGTCGTTCCGGCTGGCATAGGGTTAACGTTTCAGCGCCGCGGCCTATTCCCGGCGATGTCGAAAATCCGCGCGGGAGATTTCACGGCCCGGCGATCAGGCTGTGACCGGAGCGGGCCGCGCGAAAGCGCCGGACACTCGCTCGGCGATCTTGCGTGCGGCGTCCCGCAGCGCGGCGCCCCAATCATTGACCGGCCGCACCGTAGTCCCCGCTCCCGCCCGCCGCGCGGCGCGCTCGCGCTCGCGTTGCAGGCGCTCGATCAACGCGATCCGCGAGCCCAGTCCGGCACCGTTGATGTTCTGGATCTCGAGCCCCGGATAGGCATTGCATTCGAGGACCTGCACGCCGCGCGTGGCATCGATCACCAGATCGACCCCGACATAGCCGAGCCCCAGCGCGCCCGAGCAGCGCCTTGCGGCGGCTAACCGCGCAGTGCCCAGTGACCCAAGTCCGTTGCCAACACGCGCCAAGCGCGGTCAGCTTCCATCGGGCCACCGTAAAAGCGCGATGCTTCAGCGTCAGCGAAGAAATCACGATAAACCGGGAAATCATCACTTTTGGGCCCGCGCAGTTCGAGACGTTCTGTCCACAGGTTGGGTATGGGCTCTTGGATTGTCATGGCAGACGTAGGTTTATGACAAACCTCGATATGCAGGTAAACGACCGAAACGGGTCGCTTTCAGAATCTCGGCTTCTGGCGAAAAACCCACTGAAGCGGCTGGGCAGGTTCCGGGATTGCGCATCGCCCCTAGTCATGGCCGGTGGTGAGTGGTTTGCTGAATGACCGCTTTTCTGGCGAGATTATGTGAGCTTGTGACAAGTGAAGGCACCCGCATGGTCGGCTTGCAGATCTCTGGCCTAAGCAATGACAGCAATAACTATGGCAATCGCGATCCCGAAGACGGCCACCGCTAGCGGCACGATTAGGATCTGACCGAACACCGCGCCGCGCGACATCGGGCCGAATGCGGTTTGCAGATGGGTTCCAGGATTCCGCACCGGAGCAGGTTCTTGCTGCGGACCTTGGCGCGTAATCATCCGTGCAGTGCCGAAGAACATCGCGATATAGATTGCCGAGACTGCAATGGCGAAGCCTGCGCGTCCCCCGCCAGTGCTGGCCAGCAGCGCGATCAGAAAGACAGCATAGCAGGCGCTCATAATCTGCCAGACCGATGCAGGCAGCTCAAACGTCCGCCGCTCACCAACGAGCTCTGCGATGGGGACTTCATCGGTTTGCACCGGGGATGTCACGACGACCAAGGTCGGCCGGAATAGATGAGGCCCGTGATTGTCGCTGAATGCGCCATCCAGAACAGGTTGCGATGCGGGGGCTTCAAACATGGGGAAGATCCTTTCCTGCGCGCCCTCCGGCCAAGCCGGAACGGCGCATTTCGATGGCAGTGAGCAAACTGTCGGCGATCATCCGCGCCCGTCCGGCGACCAGCCCGATTGCTTGCGGGTGGCTCTCCAGACGGCGCAAGGTGGCGTAAAACAGATCGAGCCAGCGGACGAAGTGAGCGAGCTCGAGACCGGGGATGGCCAGATGCTTGAGCATCGGGTTGCCCGAAAACTCCCCGCTATTGTGGAGCACCGAGCGCCAGAACCCCTTCATCCGTGCCAGATGCACAGGCCAATCATGGACGCGCTCAGCGAAAATCGGGGCGAGCAGATCGTCCCCTTGGATCGCGGTGTAAAAGCTCTCGACCATCTGATCGATGAAGTCCGCATCGACGCCGATATCTTCAGCCGCCACCTTCTTTTCCGCACGCTTGCGCAGCGCAAAGGCGCGTGCGTCAAATTCGGCTTCGCGGGAAGCAGGAGCGGGGCTGATCATCGAAGGACTCGCTTAATGGGTATATCATATACGCATTAAGCGACGTTGCCGGAAAAAGCAATATGTGATATGCGCATTTCAATGCAGCTAAGCCTTCACACCGATTATGCGCTGCGCGTGCTCATGACCTTGGCTGCCGCGGACCGGCACCTCTCGGTCGATGACATCGCCCGGCGGTTTCAGATCTCGCGCAATCACCTGGCTAAGGTCGTGCAACGGCTACAGGCTGAGGGGCTGGTCGAAACTTTCCGCGGTCGGGGTGGCGGGATGCGACTCGCTCGCCCGGCTGACACCATTACCGTGGGCGAAGTGGTGCGCAGGTTCGAAAACCTCGATGCCTTTGTATCTTGTTTCGCCGCTGGTTCGGGTTGCGTGATCAACGGCGTGTGCGGGCTGAAGCCTCTGCTTAGCGAGGCGATAGAGGATTTTCTTACCAAGCTCGATCAACGCCGCATCAGCGAGCTTATTCCTGATCCCCAAAGATTCCGCGATCGCTTGCTGCGGGAGCCAGCAACACAAGACGAACCGCTAAACCACCCCGCCTGACAGCGATCAGGATTACAAGTCTATCGAGGAGCTCATCCAATGGCCCTGCATCATGCCAGCCCCGGCGAAGTGGTCGATCTTGGCCTGCCCGCAAATGCGTCAGCGCAGGCCGGCACCAGAGCGATCGTCAAGACCGACCGGTTCGAAGCCATCCGTCTTGTTCTTGCACAAGGTGAAAGCATTCCCGCCCACGAGGTGGCCTCCGAAATCACGCTCCACTGCCTCGAAGGTGCGGTATCCGTTAGCCTGGCTGACCAGAGGCTGGCCTTGCATGCAAACCAATGGGTCTTCTTCGATGAAAGCAGTGTGCATGGCATCAATGCCGATACGGATGCTGTTCTGCTGATGACGATCATGCTGCCGATTGCCGATTAACCCTGGAATGGTGGCCCGTTTGCGCCTGCCGCCGCAGCCATACAGCCAGCATGACGACCGGGGGCGCCAGCCGGTTTAGGCAGGCATTCGGCGCGGGCGCAGCAACATCGGACCGTAAAGCGTAGCGAAACCCGCAAACGCCAAAATCCAGCCAGCGCCTGAAAGGCTGTGCAACAAGGCGGAAGAATCCGACCACACGCCCGCGGATAGTCGCGCAGCCACGGCGGCGATGACAGCTATGTAGATCGCGGTCGTCCCCGGCCCGGCGGTCAAATCATGCCCGCTGTGCCCCAGCGTTGCGCGCGTCATGACCGCCAGCGTCATCAACCCAAGGGCGCCAGCCATCCATACATGTTGCGAGGTGCCTGCACCGATCGAGCCCGGCCCTAGAACCTCTGCCGCGCCTGCCAGAGCGCCCAGCGGCACAAATGCATACCCGACGTGCAGCACCAGCACGAGCGGTTCGGCAAAGGTGCGGTCGCCTGCCCAACGCGCCAACCGTGCAAAGTGGACAAGCCCCGCGAGCAGCAACGCAATCCCCGTCCCCTCAGCATTGGGCCACACGGTCCACGCCAGCAAGGCGACCATAAGAACGGCCAGCGCAGCCTTGTCGAAATGTTGCATCGGCAGGGCGGGCAAGCGCCCCCCACCGCGTTTGACCAGCCAATTGCGGGTGAAGGTTGGCACAATCCGCCCACCGATCACCGCGATCATCATCAGTGAAGCGGCCAGACCAAGCCTCAGCCCCATCCCTTGCGCGGCATAGACACCGCGCGCCGCTTCCCAATGGAACAGGCCATTGGCGGCCCCGAACACCACCAGCAGAACCACGACCGGAAGGTTGCGCCAGTTGCTTCCCACCACAATTTCGCGCGCCAATAGCAGCGCCAGCTCAACCATCATCGCCAGATCGACCAGAGCGACAACCACGGGAGGCAAGCCTTGTGAAAACATGATGGCAACCCGGCCAGCGAGCCAAAGCGCAACCAAGGATGCCAGCGGCCAGCCCGTGAGTGGCGGCCGTCCGGTCCAACTGGGAACAGCTGTCAGCAGGAACCCGGCAATGATCGCCGCAAGATAGCCGAACAAGAACTCATGTGCATGCCAACTGACCAGATCGAACGCGGTCGGCAGCGCCAGTCTCCCGGCCAGCATCGGCACCCACAGCGTCATCGCCACAACCGCCCAGAGTGCGCCGAGAAAAAAGAACGGGCGAAATCCGACGCTGAAAACCGCCGGGCCACTCCAGGCGCGCTGCTGTTTGCCGGTAGTGGCCGGATCCATGAATATTCTCCCTGAAATCTGTCTAGGCGAGAAATACGGTATTTGATATACCTATTATTACCCAGCTCTTGGGGCAAAAGCCGTCATGGAGCAGCTCCCGAACCTGATCAGTGTCTTTAATGGTGGAAGCGCTTTACGCTTTCAAACGAATGTCGTCCGCATGCGCCGGATAGGGCGCGGTCTTGCTCGGATCGAACGGTTGGCCGCCAAGTTTGCTGGCAAAGCCATGATTGACATCACGGTGGTGTGCCTCGTCCGCTCGGACCAGCAGGACGACATCGCGCAACGTCGCATCATCGGCCATGTTCCAGTAATGCTTGGCAATCGCTGGCGCAGGCACATTCGGCGAGCGGCCTTCGTCGATCTCTTGCAGATAAAGCGTGTAGCTGATCACCGCTTCTTCCTCGAAATAGCCGACCACGCGGTGAGCGGTGCGGGACGAGACCAGATACAGGACTGAGAACAGCGCAAGGAAAATCCACTGCGCCATCAGGATCACCAGCCGCTCGAACAGTGCTGGCTTGGCGATCTCGATGAAGGTCATCAGGTGCATGCGTTCGTTTTCCGCCTCTTCCATCAGGGTGCGGATCCAGCCTTCATCATCCTTCATGCTACGCAGGCTGGTAAGGTGGGTGAACATGGCGCCGACCATGCCTGGCACCGCAGCCACGGTTTCTAGAACGATCGCGCGGTGCCCGTAACGTTTGGCGAAGAACGTATCGGCCGTGAAGCGCAGCAGCTTGGTAAAACCAAGCGCAAACTGGTCCGAAAAGCCGTCAAGGGCATGATGGATCACCGGCTGGGCATTGTGTTCTTCAATTAGTGCCTGCTTGTCGGGAGTGAGGATGGAATTGACCATTGTCGGTCCTTTCAGGACGCGCGGTGACTAGATCTGCGCATTGCAGACAAGCAAGGCTTCGGTGAGCGGGGAAATGCCTGATCAATCGCGTCATGTGCCCGCAGCTCTAGCGGCAACAATGTGATGGCCTTGTGCCATACGTGGTGGGCGGCGACTTGATTGCAAGGCAACGATCACGCTTTGCGACCAACGGAGCGGGCAAGGTGAACTTTGGTTTCCGGTCGCTGACGCGGGTCAATCCCGCACAGCAGGAACGGCCTTTATGGGGTCGGTCCCAGAATGTCGGGCTTTAGGAATCGAACCTCGCAAAGCCGCTATTCGCAGCCTGAGCAGGGCTGGGGCCGCTGCCGACCCCTAGTCGTTCATTTGTCTCGCACAAGATGAATGCCCGCTCCAGATAGAAGCTGCCAGTGGGGCGGTCCGAAGCAGATAGTCGGCAAAACTCTCTCATGTCCGTCAAAGCGGATCAACTGACGATCGCCTGCAAGCAGACATGCTTGCGAATAGGTCTCAAATCCCCGATCTAGGAAGCGTCTGCGAGCTTCGAGCTATTAGCCGAACAGCTTGTCTTGCTGGGAGACGAAAATCAGGATTTGCTCGATCGTGCCCGTCAATATGCCCCTTATCTCAATCCGCAGATTTGCCCGCAGCGATCTCGCTCACGCTCTAGCGATCCAGTCGGAGATCTACCTTGTCTCACTGGTGGAAAGCGAGACGTCATTCTCCAGCCGCCTCGATGCAAAAATGCCCTATTGCCTCGCAGCGAGTGTGAAAGGTCAGTTGGTCGGCTACATGCTGGCGCATGGCTGGCGGCGCAATGCTCCGCCGCCGCTGGGCACGCCGCTCGAGGAAGTCGGATCCGCCGAAATCCTGTTCATTCACGATCTGGCGGTTGCGACCGCGGGCCAAGGCCTTGGGATCGGGCGCAGGCTGGTTGATCACGCCTTCGATCTGGCGGTGCACGATGGCTTAAAGTCTGCCGAGCTCGTCGCGGTCGAGGGTGCGGCTAGCTTCTGGAAGACCATGGGCTTCGTCACGCTTGATGCCACGCCTGAAATCGCCGCCAAACTGGCGGGCTACGGGCGCGGGGCCACGTGGATGGGACGCACGATCGGTTGACGCCCAATGCGCGCAGCGCTGACAATACTTGCGCCGATCAGGCCCATGCCAAGAAAATGGAACCAGCGGATTGGTTCGGAAAGGATCGCCACGGCAAGCAGGGCCCCGATCACGGGCATGATGTTGAGATAAAGCCCGGTCGCAGCCGAGCCGAGCAACTCGACGCCGCGATTGAAGAAGAGATAGGCAATCAGCGAGGGAAACAGGCAGACATAGCCGATCGCCAGCCAGCTTTCAGGGCGGCTTTGGATCAGGCGACCGCTGGCAATCTCGGCCAAATAGAACGGCGCGATAGCGGCGATGCCGATCATGAAGGTCGCCGCCAGAAAGCTGAGCGGGTGAACAGCCGGGCGCTTACGGAGCAGCACGGAGTAAAACGACCAGACGACAACCGCCGCGCAGATCACCAGATCGCCCGTATTGAATTTCAGCCCGAGAAGCGCAGACAGATCAGCGCGCAGAACGATGATCAAGGCGCCAGTAATCGAGAGGCATATGCCGATGATCTGCGGAATGCGGACTTGCTCGCCAAAAACGAGGGCACCGAGCATCAGGATCAGTGCAGGCTGCATCGACTGAAGCAGCAGGCCGTTAACCGCCGTTGTGGTCTGCAGGCCTGTATAAAGGAGGGTGTTGAACGTGCCGATCCCAAGGGCTCCCAGCACCAGCATCCATTTCCAATTTGCTCGCAAAATGCTCCAATCGCGCCGCAGATACGGCAAGGCGAACGGTAAAAGCACAAGCAAAGCCAGCACCCAGCGCCAGAAGGCCAACGCCACGGGTGGCATCACATCACGCGCTGCGCGCCCGACGATGGAATTCCCAGCCCAGAACAAGGCCGTGAAGGTAAGGAGCAAGTAAGGGCGCGACCAGACCCAGCTGATTAATTGAGCTTGCAGCGAACGCATCATGCTGTTTGCTACCGCGTTAGGCTCGCGAGCGCTGAACTGGCGCACTGCTCATCGCTCACTGATCCACCGGAGCCCGCGACGCCGATCCCGCCAATGACCTCTCCAGCGTGGACTATTGGCAAACCGCCACCCAGCAATAAAAGTTCAGGGACATTTGCAAGGTTACGTGATCCGGGGTCAGTTGCGGCTCGCTCCGCCAGCGCAGATGTGCTGGTTTTGGTCGACAGGGCAGTGAAGGCCTTGCGCTCGGCGGCACGGATGTTGTGCGGCCCGATGCTATCCCCCCTCTGGAGCGCAATCAGGTTGCCGCCACGATCGACGATAGCGACAACAGCGTCCCTGTTCATGGCGCGGCACAATACAAGGGCTGCGTCGGCGAGCGCATTGGCCATTGCGAGTGAAACTGAGCGCTGCGCAGCAGGCGTCGGCAATGCGGTCACGGCAGCAACCGCAAGCGGGATCAGCAGGCCAATCATCATCAGTTGCCGCGATAGGTCGAATAGCCATAGTGGCTGACCACGACGGGAACGTGATAGTGGCCGGCCTTGTCTTTCACACTGAAGGTGACAGTAATCTCAGGGAAGAAGGGCTTCGCTTCAGCGTTCGGATAGGCGGTCATATCGAATTGCAGCCTATAGACTCCGGTGTCGAAATCGGCGTCCGGACCAAAGCTGCGCACGCGGCCGTTCTGATCCGTGCGAGCCGTGCCTACCTCCACCCAGGTTCCGGCGGCATCACGCTTCGAGAGAGTGACAGGGACATTTGCGCCGCCGACACCTTCTGCGAGGTCGAGCACGTGGGTCGAAATATCTGCTGCTGCGGCCGGGGCCGCGATGAGGCTGAGCGCGATTGGCACAAGCAAGCTGGTCATCTTCATCGGTCTGATCCTGATTTTGTGGCTGGGCCAAGCAATGGGAATATCCGCCCGTAACGCAGGGCCGTCTCATATTCGAATGAAATGATTGAATGCCTATCATTCACATCTATAATGATGCAGTGTTTGATCCCAGACTTCTCGAGGCGTTTGTGGCAGTTGCTGATGCCGGGAGCTTTACAGCTGCGGCCCACCGACTGCACTCTACCCAGTCAACGATCAGTCAGCAGATCGGCCGACTGGAGGGTCTGATTGGCAAGGTCCTGCTCGATCGCTCTGCCCGGCCCGTAAAGCTCACCCCCGTGGGCGAACGCCTGATCGGATATGCGAGGCGCATTCTCGCCCTTCAAAGCGAGGCTGCCGCTTTGCTGGCTGATCTTTCGGGCAGCCGAACTCTCCAGGTCGGCTTGCCTGATGATCTGATGACGGCCACGATGAGTCAGGGGTTTGCTCGCTTTGCCGAGCGCTACCGTGAAATTCGTCTCGATGTCACGACAGGGCTCAGCAGGGATCTATCGCGGCAGTTTCGCGAAGGGGAATTCGACGTAATCATCGTCAAGGAGCCCCGTGCGCAGGCCGACGCGCGCGCAAGTTTTTCCGAGCCGCTGGCCTGGATCGAGGCGGCCAACCAATTGCAGCAGTGGTCTGAACCGATACCGCTCGTGGCCTTCCCGCCGGGCGGGCTCTACCGGGACCAGATGATCGAACAGATCGAGGCGGCAGGATTGCGCTGGTATCTAGCCTTCACAGGGAACAGTCTCGTCAGTGTCCTGCGCGCTGTAGAAGCAGGGCTTGGCGTCTCGGTCCTGCCTGTTGCTACAATCGCACCCTACGCAGTTCAGACCTGCCGACAGTTTGAGCCCGTCCCGCCACTGGTCCTTTCGGCTTACGCATGGGAACAGGACGCCGCGACAACCGCGCTTCTGTCGGTTTTAACCGAGATCATGTCGCTCGAACGCGCGGTGAGCAGTAACGCGGGAAGCCCGGCAGCCGAGGCTGAGCACGGGCCAGCAATGGCCGCCCCAACACTCGGCTGAATGACTCATAGCTCTTGTTTGGTTTCTACCCCTTCATGACGTCAATGATCCGCAGCAGCCGCTCCTTTTTTGCGCGATCAGGCCACATGATTGACTGGCCCGCCTTCAGGCCGAGGAGTCCGGCTCCGACCAGAGACAGGATCGAGATACGACCTGCATCAAAATCGGCTTCCGTCGGATACACGAGCTGCAGGGTGCGTTCGACGCCGTTTGCTTCATCAATGAACTTCACTGTCGCTTGCATGGTCACGATGTCTGCCGGCAGTTCGTCATCAGGGACCACTTCGGCGCGGTTGAGTTCTGCCAGCAGGAGGGCGGCTACCTGCGGGAGGCGGTCTTCTGCTGCAATGGCAAGGTTGGTTACACGATCGGCATCGCTCGCGCGGATCACGATTGGGGTCTGAGCATCGGCAGTTGGCTTGTCTGTCATGACAATTCCTTCCGCGCCATTCGTTCTGGCGCGTTCAATGCGCCTGCGGGCGCAGAATAATAAAATGGTGAAGTTGGATTTGCCCCGGACGGCGCCGGTCGTGTCTATCGCTGTCCGGGGGCACTAGCCCCAAACGAGCGGACTCGTGCGACAGCGTCGAAGCTGAAGAGAGGGGCGGCCAGACATCAGACGTATGTGATCTTGATTGCCGATGATGTCAAACCTGTGTTGCAGCCCGACAGATCAGTGGGTCAGAGCTTTTCTCAGTCCATTGACCACGCAGTGTGCGGCGTTCGGCGCAACCGCAATCTTCAGCCCGGTCGCCTTGACCAATGCCGATTTGACCAGGCTGACGGCCGCACTGCCGCCGGTCAGCACGATACCACTATCATGCACGTCACGGCTCAACTCAGGAGAGAGGCTGCCTAGCAATTCGAGCACCATCCGGGTGATCCCGGCAGTGTGCCTCGCTGCAACCGGCAGCAATTCGTCTACTGGCAGCCTGATCACTTGCGGAAGCCCGGTTACAAGACTGCGCCCCTTGACCACGACGTCGGTCGCCGAGGTGGTTTCGTCCTGTTGCGCACCGATTATGTCACACTTGATTTTTTCAGCGGTGGTCGGGCTGATCAGGAACTTGTGCTGAAAGTGCAGGTAATCGACAATTGCTGCATCAAGCGCATCGCCTCCTCCGCGAAGTGAGGCCGCTGCGCAGATGCCGCCAAGCGAAACAACGGCGGCTTCCGTTGTGCCGGCGCCGCATTCCACAATCATCGAGCCCCGCGGTTGATCGACATCAAGATCTGCACCGCGCGCGGCTACCAGCGGTTCTGATAGCAGCTCCACCCCGCCAAGTCCGGCGTCCCGCGCCGCCGTCAACAATGCGCCGCGTTCTGCCTTGGTAGCGTCAGCCGGAACACCGATGATAGCCCGGAACGACCGCAGTCGGCGCTGACCGACGCTGGCTTGAACCGCATAGGCCAGGAAATGACGTGCGGCCAGAATGTCCGCGAGCACGCCGCGATTGAGCGGGCGCACAATCCGCAGATTGCCCGTCGTCCGATCCTTCATAAGCTGGGCCGCATTTCCGGTGGCGACGAGCTCGCCGGAACCAGAGCCTATGGCGAAACAGCACAGGGATGGCTCATCAAACACGATGCCACCCTCTGCGGTCACTACGCGGGTATTTGCCGTGCCGAAATCAATTGCGAGGTCCGGTTTGCCAGAGCCATTAAATAGTCTTCTCATCGCGTGCTGGTAGCAGGCCTGAAACTGGAAGTCTTGCTGCACAACGCATGCCTTGGCTGCGCACGCCCTTGCAGGTCAGCCAGCGAAAATCTGTTTGGTAGCCAGTGTTTGTTTTTTCCCCTGTGGTCGCAATTTGCGGGCAGGGATGTATGTGGCGGACGCACGGCAATTGGGTAGGAACGAAAAGGACTGCAATGGCACCCGAGCCCGGAACCAGCGGCGACACTGAAGCCGTTGGCGCACCTACCCGAACGCTGGTCGGGTCCGCGCCTCGCTTGTCCCACACGGGCAGACTTTGGCGCGGTATTGTTCGGTCACTCGGCCCGGCGATGCCCCGGCCTCGCCCGCAAGAGGCGCTGCGAGCAGGCCTAGGTGCGGGGATTGCTCTGTCGTTGAGTGGCGGGTTGCTGATCGTGCTCAACGCCTGGCGCGGTGATTTTGCCAATTTTTTGCTGATCGCGCCGCTCGGTGCGAGCGCGTTCTTGCTGTTTGCCATCCCCAACTCCCCGCTGGCTCAGCCCTTTTCGGCGATCATGGGCAACACAATGTCAGCTCTGGTTGCGATCGCTGTGCTCCAGCTGGGGCTGCCTGCCGAAGTCAGCGTTGGCCTTGCCGTGGGCGGGGCTATTTTTGTGATGGCAATTCTCAGGGCAATGCACCCCCCGGGAGGTGCGGTGGCGCTCGCAACCGTGCTGATCGCCGTCGAGGGTGGCAGGGTTGACATTGCCTTTGCACTGTCGCCTGTCTTGCTCGACACTGCGCTTCTAGTGTTGCTGGCGGTCGTCTACAATCGCCTTACCGGGCGGCGATATCCGTTCCGTCAAGCTCCCGAGATCGGCGCCCACCAAACCGGCGATGCCGCGCCCGATCGGCGGCTGGGGTTGGCACCGGACGTCCTGGAGCGTGTTCTCAGTGAGTTCAATCTCGGTGCAAACATCGGTGCCGAGGATTTCGGGCGCATTCTCGCGGCAGCTGAGGCTGAGGCTGCGCGCCGCCATTTCGCCGGACTGACATGTGGCGAAGTCATGTCGAAAGATATCGTCTCGGTCGCGCCAGACACTTCGCTCGTCACCATTGCCGATCTGTTCCGCAAGCATCACTTCAAGACGTTGCCCGTCGTGGATGCAGACCGAAAGCTCAAAGGGATCATCTCGCAGAACGACCTCATTCAGCGGGCACGAAGTCTTTCGCTTCCGCGGGAAGGAGGATTTGCTGGCAACCTGCGTGCGCTGCTTGACCCGGCCAACCGAAGAATCTCCGCGCAAGATATCATGACGGCAAATTTGCGGGTCGTCAGACCTGAAGACGGGGTCGGGATACTGGTCCAATTGCTGGCTGATGGCGGGGTTCAGGCTGCCCCGGTGGTTAAAGGCCAAAGGCTAGTAGGGATTGTCACGCGTTCTGATCTGCTGGCAGTTCTTGCACATCAGACCGTTCTCGCGAGCGCGATGTCGCGGTCGGAATAGCGCCATTCAACAGCAACGGTGCGGGAACCTTGCGCCGAGCGTCTCGAATGGAAGGGAAGGGACAAAACCGGCGAAAGGGAACCTTCTTTGATCCCAAGTATAACGGTCCGACGGGAGCTAAAGCCTGGCCCCTGCCACTCTGTGTTGTGGGGCTGCCAGCGGCCGCCGCACCCTTCCATATCAAAAATGATGCGAAGGATGCTCCCTCCGGTTTTTATCGGTCAGTCATGTTGACAGTCATTTGCCTGAAGGTGTTTCGGGCTCTTACGCGCTCCGAGGCTGGACAAGCGTCAAACAAGGCGGCGAGGCGGATTTACGGGCATCGCAACGTTGTAGAATGACTTGTGCAGCCGCATCCGGAGATCCGCCAGATGTGACGCTGTGGTGGAAGTGATCGATGAAATCTTCATCGCTTGATTTGGCGTGTTCAAACGACGGAGATGTGGCGCTCGCCGCATAGTTTCCGCAATCTCTAAGTGATGCCAACGCGTCGAGTAATTGGTTAGCACGGATGACATGTCCAGCATTCTGTGCGGCGAGCGCGAGGGCATGCACCAGCAACTCAAGATCAAGCGGTAGGGCGTGGGGCATTCCGGGAAGGCATTCGCTTGAGATCATGCAGACTTGCTGATCATGCCAAAGCAAGGGCCACGGTCCGTTGAGCCATCCGCTTTCCGACAGTATGGCGATCACCCCGCTGCGCAAATCAGGCAACGTGATAATTGCCTCTCCGATGCGCGGGTCCCGGGCCAGGTCGTCTCGTGCGTTTTCGATCAACAAAACCTCGATCGGGATCCTGTCGCGAGTCTTGGCGAGGTTTGGCAGAAGCAGATTCATGATGACCCGGTTGCGGCGCCGGGCATCTGTTATGATCGTTATTTTCCTGCGATTTTCTCGGATTCCTGCTTCAATCATTGCTTGAAGCACATCAGGCCTTGGCCACGGTTCATCCCGGACACAACCGGCAGCAAGTGGTGACATCAACATCGGACCATTCAGGCCAACCTGCGCTTGATAGTGTCCGATGGAGATGCAGGGATATGCGCTGATCCAGCGAGCGCTGGGGACGGGCAGATGCTTGGAAGTCTGAAGCCTATCAGCCGACCAGCATTGCCAAGGAGCAAAGACCGGCGGGGAGGGGTGGGAGGCCATCCCTTTTGCCCACACCATCAAATGTCGAAGGCTGAAGGCAGAGCGTCTGGGCAGGAAACCGATTTCGATGTTACCCTGCCGCGCCAGCTCGGATGTTGCCGCTTGCCAGGCCGCAGGGATATGGTCGGCCGCGGGCAGGCGTAGGTTGAGAATAGGGCTTGGTAGTAGTGACAACCGTGCAGGTTCGCCGTCGGGAGGGCGCGGTTCAAGCAAATGCGAATGTAATTGGAATACGCCTTTATAGTTCGGTTGGTTTTTCAAGTTTTACGGACCTTGTTCAGAAATCACTTTGATAGACACAATCGGCGCAAGATCTTTTGCGAAGAACGGTCTTCATGCAGCCGCAAAGCGTGACCTTGCTCAGCTGTCAGGATTGGTGTCCTTGCCGGCTGGCGAGGTTGCGCGGCCGGGTAGGCTCAAAAACGCATGCAACTCAGCGGCGAGCGGAAGCACGACGGCAAATCGGCCATAGTGGCTGTCAGATGTAAGGTTGGGAGTCCTGCCTATCCGAGCGAGGAGGGGAGAAAATCCCGCTCCTGAGTTCCAGGTCGAATAAGATCCGGGCTTGGCGTCGTTAGAGCAGCACAAGCCCGGACTGGAAGCGCGCGGCGAGTTGACCACCGTGGTGAACAAAGCGCGAGTATGTGGAAGGAAGTTCCATCAGGTCGAGACTACGAGCTTCCGATTGTGAGTCAAGTTTGCTTCAAGAGATCGGAAGCGACGTTCTCATTCATGCCGCACGTCGCAGGGCTCGCACGGCCAGCCCAGCATCGTCTTGAGACATAAAAAAGCGGTCGCGTAACGGATCGATCCATGGCGGGTCGAATCCTGAGGACCCTGCGACTGGATCCTAGGGCGGCGCCCCAGCCTCTATGCGCCTGCTTTGTGAGGTCGCGGCTGGGGGCGGCCATGCATTTCAATTTCGAAAGCCGCCGTTGCGCCTGCAACGGCGGCTAAAATCGAACAGTGACGTATCACATTGTCCGTGCCGAACTGCGTAACCTGTCGAGGTCGGCGAGCAGAATGTTACGATCCTCCTGAACCAAGGCCGTGATATGGCGTTCAAGATCTGGCGTGCGTTTTGCAACACTTTCGGCAATCGCGATTTTGTTCTTGCTACACCAGCCCGCGTAACTGCCTGAAGCAACGTTTTCACGAACAAACTGGCGGCCCAAGATCATCCCGTCCGCTGTCTTTGCGTCACGCGTGACGGCAATGCTGGCGGTCCAAATACAACGAAGCGTTGAAGGCCGACCGCTCGGGGTAACGCTACCGGTCTGCTTCTGATCTATGCTGATGTTGCCGTGATAGTTCGCAGTCAGTGGGCCAGTATCGTGATCGATTTGTGTTGAATGCTCGATAGTTGTGAGTGGCGATGCGGCTATTAATCCAAGCACCATTACAGCTGTAAATGAAAATAGCATAATTCTCTCCATAGAATGGATGATCTGTTGGTCCGAAATTTCAGAACTTGCTGAATTTTCCTATGCTCAATGACGAGAGAAAACTTGGGCTGGCAGATCACTAGTTGAATGATTTAGTTGAAAAGATCTGTTGCGGTCGCAAGGTGAAGGCGGTGATAACTCGTCCCGGCCAGCAAAAAGCCAGTCAACAAGGGCGAGCCCCATGGGCCTCCGTTAGCAACGATGCATGACGGGCTAGTGCGGTCCTTGCTGCCGCGGCAGCTGAATCTGACCGGCAACGCACGGCGTTAGCTCAGCTGATAACTCGCCGTCAGGCCTCAGGCCAAATTTGATCAATTTACTGGAAAAGTATTTCACAGCCTCTCTCCAAACAAAGATGGATCAATCGAGTCAGCTGTAGCGGGGGACATTTGTTCATGTGAACCTGCACCGAGCTTCCTCGATGCGGTCCGACATCACGATCATCTCAAATATGATCGCCAGAGGGGCCCGGCCCGCAGAAAAAACATGGTCGACAAGTCTTCATTCGTCAAGAGGCTCGGTGTCAGCGTGTTTGTCGGGGCGGCGTCCAATTTTGGGCAGGTGGCAGAGCACTTCGTGATGGCGGCACGCTCCCCTCAAGCCCCGCCGAATTGACATCGCAGGCCATTACGGCTGCGCCCTCACGGGCAAAGGCGAGCGCTAGTGCCCGGCTCATCCCGTCCGCAGCGCCGGCCACAGCAACTGTTTTTTCTCTCGTCACGCTGGCTCATTTCTCGCCCTCTCCCGTCATTTTTGTCTTTCAATCAGCGCGGTTCGCGATGCGAGCCAGCAGGTCGTCGATGGCCTGCGCCTGCGCGGAGGGTGGCCAGGATTCGGGAGCGAAGATCACCTGGGTGACGATCCCGATCAGCGCCGCCAGCAGCGCGCTCGCGATGCGCGGGTAATCGGCCACGGCACAATGCGAAAAAGCGGGGTCGGCAGCGAGGATGGCGGCGATCTGCGCGACGAAATCACGCATCCGAACCCGTTGCTCCTCGGCAAGCTCGGGGTCGGCGATGGCGAGGCCCCAGAAAGAAAACCAGACCCGCCAGTCGCGCTCGACCTTCGGGTCGGTCGGGAGGAGCGCGTGCAGCAGCGCAGCGACATCCTTACGGCCCTCGGGCTGCGAGGCATCTGTGCGCGCCTTCGAACTTAGCGCCGCATGGCGGTAGGTGAGCAGCATCAGAGCGCGTTTGTCGGGGAAGTAGTGCGTCACCGCCTTGGTGCTGAACCCGGCCGCCGCCGCCACAGCGCGCACGGTCGCCGCTTCGGAGCCGCCAGTTGCTACGAGATCAGCAGCAACCTCGGCCAGCGCCGTGCGGCGCGCTGCGTGATCGATTATTGCGGGCATGGCGCGGCCAATAGGGCAGGCAATGCGGCATTGTCGCTGTCCAATGCCCGGCCGAGCCAGCGGTGGAAATGCTGCAAGCCGCCTTCATTGCGGCCGAAGCGCACCTCGCCGACCAACCCCGTCCCGATCACCTTCTGCTGGAACGCCGACGTCGGCAGATCCTCGTCACCCACGACATGCGCAAGAAAGGCGCTGGTCTCGCGCATTGCTGCACTAGCGGCGTCATCCGGCACAGTTTCGGCGAGGAAGGTCTGGGTCGTGGTCGATGTGCCGACCTCGGCGCCAGGAACAACGATCGACAGCAGCACGCAGCGGATGCCGCCGATGTAGAAGGTGTTGATTGAGGTGCCGGGGAACAGGATCCATTCGCCCATGAGCAGCGGATCAATCGGCTCTCCGGAGGTGGGCAATCGCCCAAGTGTATAGAGATCGTCGGGCACCACGTCCCCCGGCCGGCCCTGCGGGGCGATCACCCGCTGATGCGGACCATGGGTGAAGTAGAAGGCGCGGTTGCTGCGCTCTGGACCGAAGGTCTCGCGGTGCAAGACGGGGACATGGTAGAACTCAAGATGCGCGTCGAAGGCGAGCTTCCAGTTGGGGCCGTGCAGCACGCGCCTTTCGATCATCGTCCAATGAGTGAGGCCGAAGCCTGCGATCAGCGTGTCGATCCCGCCAAGCATGGCTCCGGGATCGTGCGGGCTGTCGGGATCGAGAATTGCCCAGATCAGCCCCGCGCGCTCGGCAACCGGGAAGCGCTTCATTGCGAGCGCAGCGCGATCGACGGCGCCGAAATCGGCGGAACTGGCAACGCCAAGCAACGCGCCGTCCTGCGCGAAGGTCCAACCGTGATAGGGGCAGGTGAAGCGCGCGGTCGACCCGCACCCGCTTGCCACGGCAGCGCTGCGGTGGGTGCAGCTGTTGAGCAGCGCGTGGACCGCGCCCGCCTTGTCGCGCACCAGCAGCACCGGAATGCCGGCAACCTCCAGGGTAGAGAAATCCCCCGGTCTCGGCAGCTGACACGAGGCCGCCAAGACGAGCGGGAGGCGTTGGAAGATGCGCTGCTTCTCCTGCGCGAAGCGATCGGGGCAGGTGTACTGCCTGGCATCGAGGGTCATAACATCAGGTGCGAGCGGGAAGGTGCCTGCGGCCGTGTGCTCAAGTAGTTCGCTTGCCTGCTGCTCAAGGAGGGCACGGGCGTTCCGATCCAAGCGCACGCCCGTCTGGCCGAGGTCACCGGTGCATTCACTCGACTGCATGCTCTTCTCCCTCAGCTGCACTATTCAGCACTAGCAGCTATGCCGAGTTTATGCAACAGACGTTGCATATCAATAGCCGAGTCGGGGTTGAAATATGGACGAGCAGATGATCGCCACGCTCAAGGACCTGATGGAGTGGGAGGGCCAGCGCAACGCACCGCCAGCGGGATTCCCGCGGCTGCCCGATGTCCCCGCTGCGCGCTATACGAGCGCGGAGTTCTACGCGCTTGAACAGGAGCACATCTTTCGCAAGACTTGGCTGTTCGCAGCCCACCTTGACGAGGTGCCCGAACCCGGCAGCTTCATGCGCTGGAACAATGCCGGCGATCCCATCATTATCGTCCATGGCACCGACGGGGTGGTCCGCGCCTTCTACAACACCTGCCGCCATCGCGGCGCGCCGGTCGTGACGCAGGACAAGGGCTGCGCGCGGCGGTTCGTCTGCCCCTACCACGCATGGACCTACAAGACCGACGGCACGCTGATCGGCGTTCCTGAGCGGCAGGATTTCGTCGATCTCGACCTATCGACGCGTGGCCTAATCCCTGTGCGCTGCGAGATGTTCGGCAAGCTCATCTACGTGAACTTCGACGAACAGGCAGCCAGCCTTAGGGACTTCCTCGGACCGATCGCGGATGAATGGGAGGAATTCGGGTTCCACAAGCTGAGGCTCGCGGCTCGACATTCGTTCGACCTCGACTGCAACTGGAAGGTCGCGATGGAGGCCAACATGGAAGTCTACCATGTGCCCTTCATCCACCCCGAAACGGTGGCGCCGCTGGTCGATGCCAAGCGCAACGTCAATCACCTCTATCCCCACGGCCATGGCCGGATGCTGGCCCCGCCCCCGCAAGCAATGCAGCGCGATCATGTGCGCGCACTCGACAATGCGCCGAACTGGACTTCAATCGAAACGGTTGGTGAACTGGGCCGCACCCACACCCAGAGCTACACGATCTTCCCCAACTGGGTCTCGCCCCTATCGAACTACTTCGTGCCGCCGCTGATCTTCTGGCCTACCTCGCTGACGACCACGCGGTTAGAGCTGATCACAATGGCGCCCGATTGGGGCGACGGCGAAGCTCCCGACCTGTGGACCGTGCCTGACGCTGCTTCATCCAACGGGCGGGCGATGGCGAAACTGATTCAGGAGGATACCCAGTTCGGCGAGGCGATCCAGCAGTCGATGGAGAGCCGCGGGTTCAAGAGCGTGCCGCTGAGCTATCAGGAGTCCCGCATCTACTGGTTCCACCAGCAATGCGACCGGCTGATCGGGCTGGGTGCGGTGCCCCCGGAGTTGCGGGTCGAACAGGTCATCGGCGACGACTGGGTCTGGCCGAATGATCCGCGCGTCTCGCTCATGGCAAATAAACCTCAGGAAGCGGCGGTATAACCCCAGAGCAGGGGCGCCGCAAAGACCACTTCTCTCACGGATGGATGGCCTGACATGACGCTGACCCACGTTCTCACCCCGATCCGCGTCGGCGGCTGCACCATCCCCAACCGCGTGGTGCGCACCGCCCATGCCACCCGAATCGGCGGCGGGGTGATGAGCGATGATCTGATCGCCTATCACGAACGCCGCGCGCGCGGCGGGGTGGGGCTGACGATCATCGAGATCCTCGGCGTGCATCCCACCAGCCTTGCTCCGCTCAATATGATCGATCCAACCCTGGACGAGGGCTATGGCAAGCTGATGCGCGCGGTTCAGCCGCACGGGATGAAGGTGTTCCAGCAGCTCTGGCACGCAGGGCACAACGGCCATACGCTCGACGGATCGCCGCCTTGGGGGCCGTCCACGATCGCCAACCCGCTCGGCGCGGATGTGCCGGTGCCGATGACCAAGGGGATGATCGACGAAATCATCGCCGCCTATGCCGCCGCCGCAGCGCGCTGCGAGAAGGCGGGACTCGACGGCGTTGAGGTGCATGGCGCACACGGCTACCTGATCCAACAGTTCCTCTCGCCCAACCTCAACAAGCGTGAGGACGACTATGGCGGTTCGTTCGAGAACCGAATGCGCTTCATGCTCGAAGTGATGCGCGCCTGCCGGGCGGCGGTGTCGAAGGACTTTGCGCTCGGTATCCGGCTGGCAGCGGACGGCAGCGCGGGCGGAGTCGGCCCGCAGGAAAACGCCCGCGCCGCACAGATGCTAGAAGCCGAGGGGTTGATCGATTTCGTCAATGTCAGCCTTGGCAGCTATCACGCCTTCCCCAAGATGATCGGCGGGATGCACGAGCCAGCGGGCTACGAATTACCCGAGGCCGTGCCCGTAACCAGCGCGGTGAACGTGCCGACCATCGTCACCGGCCGGTTCCGCACACTGGAGGAAGCCGATCAGACTATCCGCACAGGCGACGCCGACTTGGTCGGCATGACCCGCGCCCACATCGCAGACCCCGATATCGTGAAGAAGACGCGCGAGGGGCGGGCACAGGAAGTGCGGCCCTGCATCGCCTGCAACCAGGGCTGTGTCGGCGGGCTGTTCGACGTTGGACGGCTGGGCTGCGCGGTGAATGTCGAGACCGGGCAGGAACGGCTGCTCGATCAGGACCAGATCAGGCTGAGCGCGACACCCGGCACGGTGATCGTCGTCGGTGGGGGTGTCGGCGGGATGGAGGCGGCGCGGGTTGCCGCCTTGCGCGGCCACAAGGTCGTGCTGTTCGAAGCCGCTCCGCGGCTCGGCGGAGGACTGCTGTTAGCCGGACGCCTGCCGACCCGCCACGGCATCACCGATATCGTCGGCTGGCTGGAACAGGAAATCTACCGGCTGGGCGTGGATGTGCGCCTCTCGACCTATGCCGAAGCCAGCGACATTCTGGCCGAACAGCCCGATGCGGTGATTATCGCCACCGGCTCCGCGCCGCGCATGGATGGGGTGCAGAACTCCAACCCGGGCGAACCGATTGCGGGCCATCATCTGCCGCATGTCCTGTCCAGCCACGATGTGCTCGCCTCCAATCGTCGGTGGGAGGGTCTGCGGGTCACCGTGCTCGATGACACCGGCCATTACGAAGCGCTGGGGATCGCCGAGCATCTGGTGACGGACGGCGCGCATGTGACCTTCGTCTCGCCCTTCAAGCAGTTCGGTTTCAAAGTGGAGAACGCGCTGATGGTGGAACCGGTGCTGGAACGCATCGGTGCGGCAAGCGGCAGCATGGAGATCCACCTGCGCCATCGCATTCTTGCTGTGCGGGAGGGCGAGGTGGATCTTGCCCCGACCTACGCGGGCCGGACGTGCACCATTATCGCCGATGCAGTTGTGCTGGTGACCCCAAACCAGCCGATCAACGACCTTCACAACGCTCTTGTCCGACAGGTGCCTCTGGTCAAAGCGATTGGCGACGCATTGAGCCCGCGCAACCTCCAAGCGGCAATCCGCGAAGGCCACATCGCCGCGCGTGGGATCTGAAAATGGCACAGCGACCCCACGTGGAAGACAATGGCAACAAGATCTTGTTTGGGGTCGGTTCCTTCCCAGTCGGAGCAGGCTTTGTTCGGCCAGCAAGGCTTGCTTGCATCCTGCTAGGATCCGAACCTGTCTGATACCGGCTAGATCATGTCCTGGTTGCGCTGATTAGTCCGACGGGGCGTTGACCCGGCGTTTGGCGGCGTGCCGCGCAGCGATGTAACCGTAGGTCGCGGCTGCCGCGATGGTGGCCCCTGCCCCGGGATAGCTGCAGCGGAATGGCGAGCCGCTGCCGTTACCAGCGGCATAGAGCTCATCAATCGGCTGCTCCGCACCGTCCAGCACTCTGCCCGCTGCGTCAGTCTTTACACCACCATTGGTGCCGAGATCGCCCGGGCGCAGCACCGCAGCCCAGAAGGGCGGGCGTTCGATCGGGCCAAGGCTCGGGTTGGGTCTATGCACCGGATCGGCCCAGTAACGGTCGTAAGCCGTGGCGCCGCGGTGGAAATCGTCATCCACGCCCGCATGCGCAAACCCGTTGAAACGCTCCACCGTAGCCGACAGGGTGGCGGGATCGAGACCGCACTGAACCGCCAGCTCTGCGATAGATTCGCCGCGCTTGAGCGTGCCGTTAGCCATCATCGCCGCCCGTGCGCCGGGTGGCGACAAATCGGGAAAGATGTGTCGCGACAGGAAGCGTTCGTCCATGATCAACCAGTGGCGATGCTCTGCTGCGCCGTGTTCGCGCATGATACGACCCGTCGCCATGTAAGATCGGGCTTCGTCCATGTAGCGCTTGCCGTGATGGTCGACGACGATGCTGCCGGGCAAGGCGCGCAGGCCAAGCGCAAGCGCACGGGTGTCCGGTCCGACTTCCAGCGTCGGCATCCACCAGCAATCGTCAAGCAGTTCGGTATCGGCGCCGATGGCGCGGGCCGCCACCAGCGCGTCGCCCTGATCGTCGCGCGAGGCATTGCTCCACGTGGCAGCAAAGCCCTGCAATTCCAGTCGCAGAGCCGGGTTGTGGGCGAAACCGCCTGCCGCGAGCAGGACGCCCGCCGGTGCAGGCAAAGTCTCGCGCTGGCCATCATGCTCCAACACCACCCCCGTGACAGCGCCGTGGTCCATGGTCAGGTCAATCAGTGCAGTGGACAGCCGGACCGGAATCCCAAGCCGGTCGACGATGAGCATGAGCGAGGCGATAAGCCCGCGGCCCGACCCCAGCGGTTTGCGTCCGCGCAGCTTGTCGCGGTAATGTCGCAGCATGATGCCGGCACCCACCATGGCTGGACCAATTCCGGTCTTGGCGAGCACAGCCGGTCCGAACTGATCGCTGGTCAGCGCCGGAACATCAAGCTCCACCCCGCGCAAGGTAGCGAGCCGGGCGCCCAGCCGATGCCCGTCGATCGGAGCGGCTTCAAGCGTGCGGCCGACGCCTGCGCCATCCACTTCGGGATAATAATCGGGGTGATCGCGGTTGCGGACCCATGTCAGGCCTTCGCCCTCCAGCATCCGGGCCATCATCGGGGCATGATCAAGAAACGCCTCGGCCTTCGCGCGCTCGCGTTCGCTTGCATCGGGGCCGAGCAGACCGGCAAGATAGGCGCGCGCCTGTTCTATCGGGTCATCGACTCCCTCGGCCATCATCGCGTCATTGGCCGGAATCCATAGCACCCCGCCTGACAGCGCGGTTGTTCCGCCCCAGCGGTCTGACTTCTCGATGATCAGCGGGCGTAATCCGGCGAGCCGCGCCGAAATCGCACCGACCAGCCCCGCCGCGCCGCTGCCGACGACGATGTAATCATAGCCGCCATCAGGTGCTCGCGCGGTCCCGGCATTCATTACGACGCACCGGTGTTGGCCGCCGCCTCGCGCCCAGCCACGCGGCCAAAGAATGAACCCGGCCCCAGGCTCAGCCCGCTGGCATATTCCTTGCCGTTACGAGTGATATGGGCGGCGCAGGCGCCCGCAGCGTAGAGCCCCGCAATCGGATTGCCAGAGGGATCGAGCACACGCGCCCGGGCATCGGTGTCGATCCCGCCGAGCGTGATGTAATGGTAGATCGAGCGGTCGAACGAAATGTCGAACGCAGCATAGGGTGCCTGATCGAGCGGCTTGAGCCACGGCGGCTGCTTGTGAAAGCGGGTGTCCACCCCCTGCGCAACGTCATGGTTGTATTCGACGAGCGTGCCGACGAGCGCGCCCTGCGGCAACCTCAGGCCGCGCTCCATCTCGGCCACGGTTTCATAGCCGTCGATCAGAACGTGCCTTGCCCCTTCGGTTTCAGGGTAGGCGAAGATCTCGCTGTCCACGATCAGGTAGGCCTTCTGGTCCGGCTGCTCCATGATGAAACCGGCCAGCCGCCCGTGATAGCTGTCCTCGGCGACGAACCGCTCGCCCTTGTCATTCACCACGATCCCCTTGATCAGGTTTTCGGGCGGGTAGATCGATGCAGTCGCAATGACGCCGTCCATTGCGGCGAGCGCGGCGCCGGCCTGCTGTGCCAGCGCAAGGCCGGCGCCGTCGTTCGACGGGACGCCGAGCGGCGAGGACGTCTCGCTGAGCAGCGGGAGCCACCTCTGCACGAGTTCGGCGTTATTGGTAAAGCTTCCGGTGGCGACCACCACTCCGCGGCGTGCGCCGATCCGCCGCTGTGCGCCATCGATAGTGGCCGTCACGCCCACCACGCGGCCGTCTGCGTCGGTCTCCAGTCCGGTGACCGCGGCGTTGCAGATCGTTTCGATGCCTTCCGCCTCGCAAGTCGCCAGCAGCGCTCGCATAGCCGACAGGCCGCCATTGACCTCGTCGCTACGCGCCTGGTGGCCACGGGGCACAGGCTGTGCCGCATCCTTGAACGGCCAGACCTTTTCGTTGCCGGTGGTGAACAGGCAGTCGGCTGTTCTCACAGAGACAACCTTGCCGGGGAAAGCCGTGCGGGTGAACGGGACGCCTTGCTGCTCCAGCCAGTCGAAATGATCGCGCGCGCCCTCGGCAAAGGTGCGGACCACGGCATCATCGGGGTGCGTGGTGCTGGCGCGGAGAAAGTCATACAGGTTCTGCGCCGTGTCTTCATACCCGCAGGCCTGCTGAACCGGGGTGCCCCCGCCGAGGTAGAAAATGCCCTCCGACAGCGCGCTGGCCCCACCGCCGCCGCCCGCGCGTTCAAGCACCAGCACTTCGGCCCCGGCCCGGTGCCCCTCAAGCGCGGCGCAGGCACCAGCGATGCCTTGCCCTACGACCACTACATCGACCATGCGATCCCACTCGCCCATTTTCCGTTCCTCGGCATTGCGCCTGCTTCCGATACGCGCTTGCTTCGCGAGTCTCCGCAGAGGCTATCAGACTCCAGGGTCTTTATGCGACGCTTGTTGCATAAAGACCCTGGAGAGATGAACTAGCAAAAGGCGCAGCCTAATCGCCCTGTCCGAGCACCGGGCTGCTGGCCCAACCATCGAAATGTCGGCTTCTGGAAAAACCAGTCATCTGGAATGACCCATGGGAAAGGCGGCTAAGTCCCAACTCCGGACCTTCACTGGGGCATGGCGGCGCCTGAGCGGACAGCAGATCTTGGGGGCACCGCTTGGGGGGTAGAATGACGACAATGAGGGCGCAAAACAGTCGCTAAACTAGGCACGCCACAGCCGCGGTGATCGCAGCGATGGATGCTGACGCGCGCTGCAATTGCCTGATCCGGGCGTTTCGCTCCATCGCTGGAACCGCGCCAATAGTGAGCGCAATAACGCTAGCATCTTCCATGATCGCGCCAATCCTGGTGCAGAGCAGCTCGACCAGCTCGTCGTTGTTATCGTTCATGTGCGCCTGACGCCCGATCACGCCCGCGAAGTCCATATCCAGCTTTTCGTGGCCTTGCGTCTTTCCATTCGACTTCGTGCGCGAACGAAGCATTGCTGTTCGGACAGACCGCGGCCGCTTGTGCCCGGTGGCTACCCCGACCGGCGGGACCGGCGGGGCTTGAAGTGGTGGAGCGGCACAGTGCCGCCTCCCTGACAGGAGACCACCCAATGACAGAAATCGTAAAGGCGAAGCGCACCCGCCAGATTGCCCGGACGCCCATCAGCGCTCCCCAGCCTGAAAACAGCGCACCAGCAAACGCTAGCGAACAGGTCGCACCGGCATCAGCAACCGCACCCGCGACGGAACCCGCTACCAAGCCTGAGACCAAGTCCGCACGCGTCGTTGCACTGCTGCAGCGCAAGGAAGGCGCCACGCTTGAAGAGCTGGTCGCGGCCACCGGCTGGCTGCCGCACACCACCCGCGCGGCAATGACCGGCCTCAAGCGCAAGGGCCACACCATCACCAGTGTCAAAGCCGATGGCGTGCGCCGCTATCACGCTAAAGCCTCGACCTCGACTGCCGCATCGCAATGAGCCGCGTCAGCTTGCATCAGCATTTGGAAGACATCGGGTCCATGGATCTCGATGCTCTTCGCCAAACTTGGAGCGATCGCTACGGCGATCCTCCCTCGCTGCGCTCAACCCCCATGCTGCGAATGATGCTCGCATGGCGGATACAGGCTGATGCCATGGGTGGCCTCGATGCGGACACGCGCAAGGCCTTGGCCCGCACCGGCTCGGTGGAGATCGAAGGCCGCCACCTCGGTGTCGGCGCCCGGCTATCGCGGACCTGGAAAGGCAGGCCGGTCGAGGTACTGGTGGAAGAGGATGGGTTCCGCTGGGAGGGTAGGCTTTATCCCAGCCTGTCCGCTGCTGCCACCGCGATCGCTGGTAGCAAGTGGAACGGCCCGCGCTTCTTCGGTCTTAGGGACACGCAATGAGCCGCAAGACCATCCGCTGCGCAATCTATACCCGCAAGAGTTCAGATGAGGGCCTCGACCAGTCTTTCAATAGCCTCGATGCTCAGCGCGAAGCGGGCGAGGCCTATGTGAAGAGCCAGGCCCACGAGGGCTGGAAGTGTCTGCCTGCCTTGTATGATGACGGCGGGTTCTCAGGCGGAACCATGGAGCGCCCTGCCCTCAAGCGACTGCTAGCCGATGTTGATGCAGGGCTGATCGACGTGGTTGTCGTTTACAAGATCGACCGCCTGACGCGGGCACTTACGGATTTTGCCCGCATCGTGGAGCGCTTCGATGCGCGCGAGGTCAGCTTTGTCAGCGTCACCCAATCGTTCAACACAACCAACAGCATGGGCCGGCTGACCCTCAACGTGTTGCTGTCGTTCGCGCAGTTCGAGCGCGAGGTGACCGGCGAGCGCATCCGCGACAAGATCGCCGCTTCCAAGGCCAAGGGCATGTGGATGGGCGGCAATGTGCCGCTTGGCTATGATCTGCCAGCTTCCGGAACGCGCATCCTGGAGGTCAACCAGGCTGAGGCGCTGACAGTCCGGCACATCTTTACCCGCTATCTCGAACTCGGCTCAGTGCATGCACTCCAGCGCGAACTGACTGCGCAAGGGATCGTCTCAAAGCTGCGTGTCACCGGCTCGGGCAAGACCTCGGGCGGTCTCCCGTTCAGCAGGGGGGCTCTGTTCCACATACTGCGCAGCCAGATCTATGTCGGCCGCATTCCGCACAAGGATCTGGTCCACGAAGGCAGCCATGCTGCAATAATCGAGCAGAGGCTGTTCGATGAGGTCCAGCAACGGCTCAGCTCGCAAGCCCGCAGGCACACGGCGGCAGGCGAGCAGCGCGCCGCCAAGGCCATGCTAACCGGACGACTGTTTGATGCGATGGACGAGCTGATGACCCCCACGTTCTCGCACGGCCGTAGCAGACGGCTTTATCGCTACTACGTGTCGGCCTCGCTCCAACAGGGTGGCAGATGCGCTGACTGGGTCATGCGGCTGCCGGCCACAGCGTTCGAGAAGTTGGTAAGCGAAGTTGTCTCCCGGTGGTTGCCGCATGCAGGCGCACCGCTCGATCTGCCTATCGCGATCCGCCTTCGCGAACATGAGATCCTCATCGATCTGCCGGGACAGCTTGCTGCCGACATCGAAACCCGGCTGGACGATGGCGAGCGGTTGATGCACTCGGCCAAGCAGTCCTGTCGTATCGCCATACCACTGACCCTGCCGGTGCGCGGCGGCAGGAAGAGCGTCGCGCTCGGCTCGCGCACATCAAAGCCAGACCGCTCACTCATCAATGCACTTCGCATGGCGCACACCATGATCGAACACCATCGCGGGCTCCCTATCGTCGAGACCTCGCCGCGCTCGCACTATAAACGAAAGACCCTCTCATTCGCCTTTCTCGCACCGGACATCCAGAGCGATATCCTGGCAGGCCGGCAGCCACCGAAGCTTACCCTCGAAGAGCTGCGCCACACGAAGATTCCGCTGTGCTGGCATCGCCAGCGCGAGGTTTTGGGCTGGCCTGCGCGCCGCTGAATCGCGCGCCAAGGTTTCACTGCAGCGCGTGGAAAAAATCCGTGCCGAGAGCGGGAAAATTCCCTGCCAGAATTTACAGGGAATTTGAGTTCCAAATCACGCCTAACTCCCTCGATATACGGCACTCTTGATGATGCGGTTTCCATCAAAATTGCTGGATTCGGCGCTTTTCTCACAAATTTCCCTGCTAATTCCCTGCACGGCAGGGAAACCGCACCGAGCACAATTGGCGCGGAGACTGGCGGCGCAAAACGCGTTGGAAGACGCCCGTATTCGCCGGTTTCAAGGAGGGCAGTGACGGATTGCCGCCCGCAAGCCGCGGATTTGCGCGGGTCTCGTGCGCTCACTGCGGAGCGGAGACTAGTGCTGGGGGTTCGTGGCGGAGAGGGTGGGATTCGAACCCACGTTACCGTCGCCGGTAAACCGCATTTCGAGTGCGGCGCATTCGACCACTCTGCCACCTCTCCGCGAGGCCTGCCGCGATGCTTGAGGCCGTCTGGTCGGGACGGCTGGCGACAGGGAGCGCGCCCGTTAGCCCAAGGCGCGGGCCTTGCCAAGACCCGAGGGTGCACAAAATGCGGGCATATCTCGCAGCTGCACAAAACCGGTGCTTGTTTTGCGATCGCAAAGGTCCATATTGTCAGACATGGAACGTGCAGAGTTCTTCTCGAGCCAGGCCGGGCGCACCATCATCGCGCCGCGCCAGACCCGTGCCCGCTTCGGCATCGGCGATGTGGTCCGCCACCGCCTGTTCGCCTTTCGCGGTGTTGTGTTCGACATCGACCCGGTCTTCGCCAATTCGGAAGAATGGTACCAATCGATCCCCGAAGACATCCGCCCCCGGCGCGACCAGCCGTTTTATCACCTGCTCGCGGAGAATGATGATTCGTCTTATGTGGCCTATGTTAGCCAGGGCAATCTCATCGCGGACTCTGATGGCGGGCCGGTCGATCATCCGACGGTGCGCCAGCTGTTCGAGAGGTTCAAGGACGGCCGGTACCGGATGCGGGCCTCGCTAACTCATTGACAATCCTTTTGGGATAAGTTGAGGCCATGTCGGAAAAGACGGGCCTGAGCCAAGATAACCCCATCATGTCGCGGCTGCGGCTGGCACTTGAGCGTGAGCTTCGCGCCAGCGAGACCGTCGTGTGGCATGGCTGGCAGTTAGGCCGGCTGGAACCGCTCAGCTTCGGAATCTACATCTTCGCAATCCCTTGGACGGCTTTTTCGGTGATGTGGACTGTGCTTGCCACCGGCGCGATCGCCATTTCGGGCGATGATGGGCCGGGCTGGATTGGCTGGGCCTTTCCGCTGTTCGGCCTGCCCTTCATCGCGATCGGCCTTGCCATGATGGCTCGTCCTTTTGTGCCGCTGTTCCAGAAAGGGCGGGTGCTCTACGTGGTGACGAACGAGCGCGCGATGAAGCTCAGCATGGGCCGCGAGTTGGCGGTGGAGACCGTGCCGGCCGACCGCATTGGCTTGATCCAGCGCTTCGAAAAGCGCGACGGGAGCGGCCGGCTGCAACTGGCGGTGAAGATCGGCAGGGATAGCGACGGCGATCGGCAGACCGACTACTTCGCAATCGGGAATGTGGCCGATGTGATGGGCGCGCAGGACGCGCTGAACCGCATTTCTGTCAGCACCACCGCCACCTCGGCGATGGCCAAGGGGCAGGCCAGCCCGCTCAACTCTTGAGCTTCCAGCCCGATCGCAGCAGCGCATAGACGCCTGCCGCCAATACCGCGTTCAGCACCAGCAGACCCACTGCTGCCGCCATCAGGACAGTGCCAGGCCCCATGTCGCTCGCCCCGAGGAAGCCATAGCGGAAGCCCGATATCACGTAGAAGAACGGGTTCAACCGGCTCACCCACTGGAACACGGGATCGAGGTTCTCGATCACGTAGAACGTGCCCGACAGCAGCGAGAGCGGTGCGATGATGAAGTTGGTGACGGCGGCGTTGTGATCGAACTTCTCGGCCCAGATCGAGGTCGCAAGGCCGAGCGTCGCCAGCAAGAGCGAGCCCATCAGGCCGAACCACACGACCGCCCAGGGGTGCGTCATCGCGAGCGAAACACCGGGCCACAGCCCAATCGCCAATGCCACAGCCAGCCCCACCGCAATCGCGCGGGTGACGGCCGCGGCGAGAATGCCCGCCATCAACTCGCCGGGCGACAGGGGCGGCATCAGCAGGTCGATGATCGTCCCCTGCATCTTGCCCGACAGCAGCGAGAAGCTGGAATTGGCAAAGGCGTTCTGCATCATCGCCATCACGATCAGACCCGGCGCCACGAAGCTGGCAAAGGGCACGCCCAGCACTTCGCGCCCTTGGCGGCCCAATGCGACCGTGAAAATCACCAGAAACAGCAGTGTGGTAAAGGCCGGAGCCCAGATCGTCTGCGTCTGGACCTTGAGAAACCGGCGCACCTCCTTCATATAGAGGGCGAAGAGCCCCACGCGATTGACCCCGATGATCACGGGCACGCCGCGCGGGGCAAACCGGATGCTCCCGCCGGTCTTGTCATCAGGCGTCATTTCAGTCACGGGAGCAGCGTCGTGCAAAGGGTTTGCTGAAGGAGCGCGTTCGGCCATGGCGCAGGTGCCTAGGCTGCATGGAACGCTCTGACAAGCATCAGCACTTTACGGCACGCGCCGGACACAGGAACAGGTAGTACATATGGGCTGGACGGACGAGCGCATCGCAACGCTCAAGAAGATGTGGGAAGGCGGCTCCACCGCGAGCGAGATCGCGGCCGAGCTCGGCGGGGTCAGCCGCAACGCGGTGATCGGCAAGGCGCACCGCCTTGGCCTGAAGGCGCGCCCGTCTCCGGTGAAGGCCAATGACAAGAAGAAGCCGGCCGCTCCTGCCAAGAAGCCCGCTGCCGCGCCCGCGCCGCGCGTGGCCGAACCGCGGGCCGAACCCGCTG